>NZ_LQXW01000003.1:0-203783 GCF_001586765.1 Pseudomonas sp. ABFPK
GCGGCTGGCCCTAATAGGCCAGCCGCCTTTTCTTTTTCAAAATGTCAGCGCTGCCACAGATCTGAAGTCATGCGCCTCATGTTTGCTGCGCGACAGCGCAGCCCGGAAGGGCTGGGTGATCTCCCACAGGAGATCGCGTACCCCTGTGGGAGCGGCCTTGTGTCGCCATAGGGCTGCGCAGTAGCCCCAAAATCCTCAATAGCCAGGGCTATCGAAGTCGAGCTTCACCTGGAAATCCACTGCCCGCTCCACCCCGGTCTCCAACCGCCCGTCGGTGTGGAGGCGCAGCCAGCGGTATCCAGGCTGCTCCTCGCTCACCTTGAAATCCTCGCTGCGCGCCGCGAACTGGATGCAGGTCGACGGAGTGGCCAGCAGGCGACGACCGTCGCGCACTTCATCCCATTCCTGGTGCACATGCCCCCAGAGCAGCGCCCGCACCTGTGGATAACCCTCGACGATATCGAACAGCGCCTGGGCATTGCGCAAGCCGATCGGCGCAATCCAGGCACAGCCGATATCCACCGGCTGATGGTGGAAGCACACCAGGCAATGCCGTTCACCCGCCTCTCGCAAGGCCGTTTCCAGCACTGCCAGCTGGTCATCCTCCAGCAGCCCATGCGTCGCCCCGGGTACGGCCGTGTTGAGCATGACGATGCGCCACGCACCGATATCGGTCACCGCCTGTACCAGCTCCGGTGCCACTTGCGCCATGACTCGGGCCTCGTCATGGTTGCCAGGCAACCAGCGGGTGGGCACGGCAAACGGTGCGGTCAGCTCACGGAATGCTTCATAGGACGCCACGCTGGCGTCCTGGGACAGGTCGCCAGTGCACAGCAGCAGGTCGACAAGCGGTTGCTCCCGCCGCACCTGGGCCACTACATGGCGCAGGCTGTCACGGGTCTTGAGGCCCAGCATGCTGCCGGCCGGGTCGGCGAACAGGTGGGCATCGGTCAGTTGCACCACATGCACGGGGCGCGATTGGTCTGGCTGCGGCAACGGCCGTCTCCTCGAACGGATTCAGCGCGAATTATGGCTGTACAACGGGTGCGAGCAAACACCCGTACCCAAACCACGTCACAATTCAGCGAACGCTTGCCAGCTCGTGGCCACAGGCCAGGCAATGGCTCAGCCATTCACCGAGGAACAGGTTGAGCTGGGCCTTTTCGTCCGGCTGGTGCATGGCTTCGTTGGGATAGGGGTAGATGCTGCGCAGGCGCCGGGTGTGTTCGGCACTGACCACTTCGGCCATGCGCGCATCGTGGTACACCTGCACTTCCAGGTGCGGTACCGGCAACCACGGCAGGCTGTGCTCCTGGCGCACGTGCAGGGTGGTGGTGTACGGGCAGGCCAGCACCACGTCGAGCACCAGCACGCCGAGCATCTGGTCGCCCTGGGTCATGCCGATGCGGCGCGAGCTCTGGGTGGTGCGCATGTCGGGCAACAGGCGCATCAGCCGGGCGTAGTTGGCCTCGCAGGCTGCCTGCAGCCCGACCAGGTCGACCCGATAACGCTCGCGCAGCAGGTTCACTTCCACATACCTCGTACTTCATCACGGTTCAGCGCCAGCCATTGCAGGCCGATGATGGTCGCCGCGTTGCAGATGCGCCCGTCGCGCACCGCCTGCATGGCATCCTCGAACGACCACACGCGCACGCGAATGTCCTCGCCCTCTTCTTCCAGGCCATGCAGGCCGCCCGCCCCTTCACTGCTGCAACGGCCGAGGAACAGGTGAACGTACTCGTCACTGCCGCCGGGCGACGGGAAGTAACGGGTCATCGGCCATAGGGCGCTAAAGGCCAGGCCGGCTTCTTCTTCGGCTTCGCGGTGGGCGACTTCCTCGGGTTGCTCGTCCTTGTCGATCAGCCCGGCCACCATCTCGATCAGCCAGGGGTTGTCGACCTTGCCCAGTGCACCAACGCGGAACTGCTCGATCAGCACCACTTCATCGCGCAACGGGTCGTACGGCAGCACGCACACCGCATCATGGCGCACGAACAGTTCACGGCTGATCTCGCGGCCCATGCCCCCGGCAAACAACTCGTGGCGCAGGCGTAGCTTGTCGAGCTTGTAAAAGCCCTGGAAGCAGTTGGCCCGCTCAATGATTTCGAAGCCCTTGGGCACTGAGTTCAACGCGTCTGACATGGAAATCCTCATTACCTCGAATACCGCATCGCGCCATCCTACTCTGCACGCCTGCCGGTTTCACCCCTTTCCGGCAACCGTTCGCGCACTCGGGACAGCGCGCCTTCTCTCTGTTAGCTTAGTGGCGAACTGAAGGCCGCGCAGACGGTCAAAGGCCGACTTTTCCCTGTTCTGCAAGGATCCTCATGACACTTGTCAAACTGACTTCCGTGGCTGTGCTGGCCCTGGCCCTGGGTGCCTGCCAAAGCCTGTTTACGCCCAACTACCGGGCGCCGCTCGAGGTCAAGCGCGATGCCTGGGAGCATGTCAAACCCGGCTGCAGCGAAAGCGACTGCCCGCTGGTGAACATCGACATGATCCACTTCCCGGCCTTGCCCAAGCTCGATGGCATCGTCGAGAAACGCCTGCTGCAACTGACCGAAGACAACCAGCGCGGCAACGCACCGACCACCCTGCAAGCCTACGAGCAGCAGTACCTGGCCAGTGCCGACAAGCGCAACAGCAGCTACCTGCAGGCCAAGGTACGCGAGCAGCATGACGGACTGGTGATCATCGAATTGTCCAGCTACCTGGACAGCGGCGGCGCTCATGGCATGCCCGGGCGTGGTTTCATCAACTATTCGCGCAAGCTGGACAAGGTGCTGACCCTGCAGGACATGCTGGTGCCCGGCCAGGAAGACACCTTCTGGAAAACCGTCGAGGAATCGCACCACGCCTGGCTGATCAGCGTAGGCATGGACAAGGATGCCGAGTTCATCAAGACCTGGCCGTTCAAGCAGTCGCCGCACGTCGCCCTGACGTACGGCGCGGTGGTGGTCAAGTACGAGGTCTATACCATCGCGCCCTACTCCATGGGCCACGTGGAGTTGAAGATCCCCTACCCACGCCTGAATGGCGTGCTCAAGCCCGAGCTGTTTCCCGGCCGCGGCTGAAGCTCAGCAGCCCGTGCAGTAGCCCTGCCAGCAGCAATGCCGGCAGGGTCGCACCCAGGTCCGGCGCCTGCGCGGCGATCAGATGGTACGCGGCAACGCCCACCGCCCAGGCCAGCAGTGCCTGCCAGTGCAAGCCATGCACCTGTGCTGGCAAGCGGCGGCGACGGATCACGTAATGGTCCATCAATACCACACCGAACAGCGGTGCAAACACCGAGCCGATCAGCAGCAGGAAGTTCTCGTACTGTGCCAGTGGCGCCAGCAAGGCGATCAGCGTGCACAGCACGCCAATGCCCAGCGCCAGGTGCTCGACCTTCAGGCGCACCAGCACGCCGGTGGAAACGGCCGCCGAGTGAATGTCGGCAAAAGCCTTTTCCGACTCGTCCAGCAGAATCAGCAGCAGTGGAATGCCCATGCCAGCGCCCGCCAGGGCCAGCAGCAGGGCGTTGGCTTCGCCACTGTCGGCGAAGGCCAGGGTGTAACCCACGCCCAGGCTCATCAGCCAGGTGTTGCCGATGAAGTAACCCAGCACCGTACCACCGAATACATGGTTGCCGTTACGGGCAAAACGCGAGTAGTCGGCGATCAGCGGCAACCAGGACAGCGGCATGGCGATGGCGATGTCGAAGCCCACGGCCAGCGACATCGATCCGTCGCCGGCACGGTCCCACAGTGCCGCCAGGTCGGCCTTGGCGAACAGGTTCCAGGTCAGCCAAAGGCAAGCGCCCAGCAGCAGCCAGATGCCCCAGGTGCGCAGCACCTTGCGCACGAACGCCAGCGGCCCACCGACTGCGAGCAAGGTGGCCAGGGCGCCGAAGCACAGGGTCCAGAGCACAGGGCTGTTCCAGGCGCTGGCTTCGCCGAACGCCCGCGTGCCCAGCAGGCTGGCGGCATCGCGCATGACGATGATCTCGAACGCGCCCCAGCCCACCAGTTGCAGCAGGTTGAGCAGCGCCGGCAAGCGAGCGCCATGGCCACCCAGGCTCAGTTTCAGCGTGCCCATGGCCGACAGGCCGGTATCGCTGCCGATGACACCGGCAGCCCCCAGCAGCAGCACACCCACACCGGTGCCCAGGGCGATGGCCAGCAACGCGCCAGCAAGGCCCAGGCCAGGGGCCAGCATGGCGCCGACCTGCAGCACCATCAGGCCGATGCCGAGGGAGAACCATAGCGAGAACAGGTCGCGGGCGCCGAAGATGCGCTGGGCGGTGGGGACCGGGTGGTCGGGGGAGAATTGGCTGAGTGATGTCATGGTTGGCGCTCGCCGGCAATGTTGTTGGTGTTCCTGGCGAGGACTGCGTCCTCGTATCGCGACACAAGGCCGCTCCCACAAAAACCGCGCTGGCCTCAAGCCGTGCGCGGTCCCTGTGGGAGCGGCCTTGCGTCGCGAAAGGGCCGCAAAGCGGCCCCAGCGGTCTTAGACTTTGTGATACAGCTGGCTGCCTTCCTGGCGGAACCGCTCGGCCTGCTCACGCATGCCTTGCTCGACCGTCACATCCACGGTTTCGATCTTGGCGGCGTATTCACGCACTTCCTGGGTGATCTTCATCGAGCAGAACTTCGGCCCGCACATCGAGCAGAAGTGCGCGACCTTGGCCGATTCCTTAGGCAGGGTCTCGTCGTGGTAGGCACGGGCAGTGTCCGGGTCCAGGCCGAGGTTGAACTGGTCTTCCCAACGGAACTCGAAGCGTGCCTTGGACAAGGCGTTGTCACGAATCTGCGCACCCGGGTGGCCCTTGGCAAGGTCGGCGGCATGAGCGGCGATCTTGTAGGTGATGATGCCGGTCTTCACGTCATCCTTGTTTGGCAGGCCCAGGTGTTCCTTGGGCGTGACGTAGCAGAGCATCGCGCAACCGAACCAGCCGATCATAGCCGCACCAATGCCCGAGGTGATGTGGTCGTAGCCAGGAGCGATATCGGTGGTCAGCGGGCCGAGGGTGTAGAACGGCGCCTCGTCGCAGCATTCCAGCTGCTTGTCCATGTTCTCCTTGATCAGTTGCATCGGCACGTGGCCGGGGCCTTCGATCATGCACTGCACGTCGTGCTTCCAGGCGATCTTGGTCAGCTCGCCGAGGGTCTCCAGTTCACCGAACTGCGCGGCATCGTTGGCGTCGGCAATCGAGCCGGGGCGCAGGCCGTCGCCCAGCGAGAAGCTGACGTCGTAGGCCTTCATGATTTCGCAGATTTCTTCGAAGTGGGTGTACAGGAAGTTTTCCTTGTGGTGTGCCAGGCACCACTTGGCCATGATCGAGCCACCACGGCTGACGATACCGGTGACACGCTTGGCAGTCAGCGGCACATAACGCAGCAGTACGCCGGCATGGATGGTGAAGTAGTCCACGCCCTGCTCGGCCTGCTCGATCAGGGTGTCACGGAACAGCTCCCAGGTCAGGTCCTCGGCCACGCCATTGACTTTTTCCAGGGCCTGGTAGATCGGCACGGTACCAATCGGCACCGGCGAGTTGCGGATGATCCACTCACGGGTTTCGTGAATGTGCTTGCCGGTGGACAGGTCCATGACCGTGTCCGAACCCCAGCGGATGCCCCAGGTCAGCTTGGCCACTTCTTCCTCGATCGAGGAACCCAGGGCGCTGTTGCCGATGTTGCCGTTGATCTTCACCAGGAAGTTGCGGCCGATGATCATCGGTTCCACTTCCGGGTGGTTGATGTTGGCTGGGATGATCGCGCGGCCACGGGCGATTTCCTGGCGGACGAACTCAGGAGTGATTTCTTTCGGGATGTTGGCCCCGAAGCTGTGGCCGGCGTGCTGCTCGTCAAGCAGACCAGCGGCACGTGCCTCTTGCAGCTTCATGTTTTCGCGGATGGCCACGTACTCCATCTCGGCAGTGATGATGCCTTGGCGGGCATAGTGCATCTGCGAGACGTTGGCACCAGCCTTGGCCCGACGCGGGTTGCGCACGTGGGCGAAACGCAGCTTGGCCAGTTCGGCATCGTTCAGGCGCTGCTGGCCGAAGTCGGAGCTCAGGCCGGCCAGGCGCTCGGTGTCACCGCGTGCCTCGATCCACGCCGAACGCACATCGGCCAGGCCCTTGCGCACGTCGATGACAACGTTGGGGTCGGTGTACGGGCCGGAAGTATCGTAGACCAGCACCGGGGCATTGGACTCGCCACCGAAATCGGTCGGGGTGTCGTCCAGGCTGATTTCACGCATGGGCACGCGGATGTCCGGGCGCGAGCCTTCAACATACACCTTGCGCGAACGCGGGAATGGTTGCACGGACTGCTGATCGACTTGTGCCGATTCGCTGAGGTTGATCGCTTTTTCTTGTTTGGTCATCACAGGCTCTCCAGACGGCTTCCTAGCAGTGGAATGTCGGGGTGAACCTGAAAGGCGCGGACGCACCCTTGATGGGTGCAGTGCCGGATATGGGGGTGCCTGAAGCTGCATGCAGCTGCGACATTCCCGGACCTGGCACAAGAGGCTCCCCGGGAAGGCGAGCAATCTTGTTCCCTACGCAGGCGCTAACCTGATCAGGTTCAACGGGATCCGCAACTTTGCGATCTCAGCCTTTGCTTCAAGGCACCCCGACAAGAACATGCGCAGTCTAGACTGGAGTGGTCGGCAAAGCCAAGCAGGTAAATGCGCGGATGATGAAAGGCACCCCGAGCGATTGTTGCCGGGTGCGCATGGCACTACACTGGCCCGTCGCTCGATACTCAACAGTTCAGTAATTAAATTTCGTACAAGGATTGCCTCTATGCTGCGCAAACTCTCACTGGCAATAGCCGTGTCTTGTGCGTCCAACGGAGTGGTCTGGGCAGCGGACGTGCCCACTACAGTGAAAACCGACCTGGTCAGCGTCTATCAGGAAGCGGTCGACAACAACGCTGACCTGGCTGCGGCCCGCGCCGATTACGGCGCCCGCCGCGAAGTGGTACCGCAGGCTCGCGCCGGGTTGCTGCCTAACCTGTCGGCCGGTGCCGAAATGCTGAACACCCGCACCAAGCTGGACGAACCATCGGCCACCAGCAACCGCAGCGGCAACACCTGGAGCGCAACCCTGGCGCAACCTATATTCCGCGCTGATCGCTGGTTCCAGTTGCAGGCGGCCGAGGCGGTCAACGAACAGGCGGCGCTGGAGCTGTCGGCGACCGAGCAGAACCTGATTCTGCAAACCGCACAGAACTACTTCGCCGTGCTCCGTGCCCAGGACAACCTGGCCGCGACCAAGGCCGAGGAAGCGGCCTTCAAGCGCCAGCTGGACCAGTCCAACGAACGATTCGACGTCGGCCTCTCCGACAAGACCGACGTGCTGCAATCCCAGGCCAGCTACGACACGGCGCGGGCCAACCGAATCATTGCCGAGCGCCAGGTACAGGATGCCTTCGAGGCCCTGGTGACCCTGACCAACCGGGAATACACGTCGATTCAAGGCGTGGTCCATACCTTGCCAGTGCAGGTGCCTACGCCCAACGACGCCAAGGCCTGGGTCGAAACCGCCGGGCGCCAGAACCTCAACCTGCTGGCCACCAACCACGCGGTCGTCGCTGCCGAGGAAACCCTGCGCCAGCGCAAGGCCGGCCACGCGCCGACCCTTGACGCAGTTGCCAAGTACCAGAAGGGTGACAACGACAACTTCGGTTTCACCAACCCCGCGCCGGCCCCCGTTACGCGCTATAGCGGCGACGTCGAGCAGACCAGCATCGGCCTGCAGTTGAACATCCCGATCTACAGCGGCGGCCTGACCAGTTCGCAGGTGCGCGAGGCCTACCAGCGCCTGAGCCAGACCGAGCAGCAGCGTGAAAGCCTGCGCCGCCAGGTGGTGGAAAACACCCGCAACCTGCACCGCGCAGTGAATACCGACGTGGAACAGGTGCAGGCGCGCAAGCAGTCGATCATCTCCAACCAGAGCGCGCTGGAAGCCACCGAGATCGGCTACCAGGTGGGTACCCGCAATATCGTCGACGTGCTTGACGCCCAACGTCAGCTGTACACCTCGGTGCGCGACTACAACAACAGCCGCTATGACTACATCCTCGACAACCTGAGCCTCAAGCAGGCAGCCGGCACCTTGAGCCCGCAGGACCTGCAGGACCTCAAGCGGTACCTCAAACCGGACTACAACCCGGACAAGGACTTCCTGCCGCCGGACCTGGCGGCTGCAGCGGCGAAGAACTTCGAGCGTCGCCCCTGAGATAGGGATGTATTTTCCGCAGGGTGGGTTGCTTTTGATGGCCTCATCGCCGGCAAGCCAGCTTCCACAGGTTCTCCAATGGCCTTAAGCCTCGTGCAGTTCCTGTGGGAGCTGGCTTGCCGGCGATGAGGCCTGAAAATCCAACACCAGACTCAGCGGATAAGTGCACCCAGGCCATCGAGCAAGCGCTGCAATGCCCCTTGATTGGCCCGCATTACCGCCCTGCCCGCCTCGCCCATGCGCTGTGCATCCTGCGGCAACTCGACCAGCCGCCGCACCGCTTCGGCCAGCCCGTCGGCATCGTCCACCTGCTGCAACGCCCCTGCCTCGCGTAGCATCGCGCTGATTTCGAGGAAGTTGAACACATGCGGCCCCATCAGCACCGGCAAGGCCAGCGCCGCGGGCTCCAGCGGGTTGTGCCCGCCGGTCGCCACCAGGCTGCCACCGACGAAGGCAATGTCGGCCAGGGCATAGAGGAACAGCAGTTCGCCCATGGTATCGCCGAGCAATACGCGAGTCTGCGCATCAACCGGCGTGCCGGCAGAGCGCCGCACGGTGGTGAACTGTTCGCTGCACAGCGCATGCACCGCAGCGAATCGCTCGGGGTGGCGCGGCACCAGGATCAGCAGGGCATCACCATGCACCTGCAACAATTGCCGATGTGCCTGCAGGATCAACGCATCTTCACCTTCGTGGGTGCTGGCCGCGATCCACACCGGGCGCTGTGCAGCCCCCCACTGTTCACGCAATGCCTTGGCACGCGGCAACAGTTGCTCATCGATCTTCAGGTCGAACTTGATCGAACCGGTGACCTGTACGCAATCCGGACGCGCGCCCAGGTCACGGAAGCGCTGGGCCTCGGTTTCTGTCTGCACGGCAATCAGGCTCATCTCGGCCAGCATCGGCCGGGTCAGCCTGGCAAAGCGCCCATAGCCACGGGCCGAGCGCTCAGACAAGCGTGCGTTTGCCAGCGCTACCGGAATGCCGCGCTTCGCACACTGGTGGATGTGGTTGGGCCACAGCTCGGTTTCCATGATGATGCCCAGCTTCGGCTGCACATGGTCGAGAAAGCGCCCTGCCGCCCAAGGCAGGTCGTAGGGCAGGTAGCAATGCTGCACGCGTGGTTCGTCGGCGAACATGGCACGAATGCGCTCTGAACCGGTCGGGGTCATGCAGGTAAGCGTGATCGGCAATTCCGGGTAGGCCTTGAGCAAGGCGCGCACCATCGGTGCCGCCGCAATGCTCTCGCCCACCGATACCGCATGCACCCAGATGCCGCCCCGGCGCATGACCGGCAGCCTGAAAGCAAAGCGCTCGCCAATGCGTTGACCATAGGCCGGCGCCTTGCGCGCGCGCAGGTACAGGCGCAGCGCAACCAGCGGCAGGCCCAGGTGAAACAACAAGGTATAGAGAGTTCTGTTCATGGCCGCGGAGTTTACCCGATCGCGCGCAGGTGCACCGCAAAGCGCTCGGCCAGCCATTGCGCGGCAGGCCCCAGCGGCTCGTCACGACGCCAAGCCAGTTCCACCACCAAGGCCGGTGGCCGCCACTCGCTGTCCAGTTCGACCATGTGCGCCTGATAGGTCGGGTACTGCACCACGTGCCGCGGCAGCCAGGCCCAGCCCAGGCCACGCATCAGCAGTTCGGCCATGGCGTAGAAGCTGTCGGCGCGCCACACCTGCGGGCTGATCGCTTCGCCGCCGGGGTAGCCGCTTTGCTGCGGGGCTATCAGCAATTGTCGGTGGCGCGCCAGTTGCTGCCGGGTAACCCGGCCTTCGCCGGCGAGCGGGTGACCGACAGCGCATACCGTGACCATTTCGACGCTACCCAAGGCGCGCCGCTCCAGCGAGGCCGGGATGCTCTCGTGGTGGAAGAACAGTCCAAGATCGGCGCGCCGCTCCACCAGCTTGCGCGCCACATCGCCCTGGGCACCGCTGGCCAGCTGCACCTCCAGGAACGGGTAGCGGCTGGCCAGTTCGTCGAGGCTGTCAATGACCGGCTGATAGGGCATGGCTTCGTCCTGGGCGACCCGTAACAAGGCCTCCTGCCCGCGCATCAGCGCCAACGCACGGCCATCCAGACGCTCGCACTGGCGCAACAGTTCGCGGGTATCTTCCAACAGGGCGCTGCCGTTCTCGGTCAGCTTGGGTTGCCGGCCACTGCTGCGCTCGAACAAGGTTACCCCCAGGTCGGTTTCGAGCAGGGCGATCGCGCTGCTGATTGCCGACTGGGCCTTGCGCTGCTCGCGGGCCACGGCAGAGAACGAGCGCAGTTCTGCAACGCGCAGGAAAGTACGCAACTGGTCAAGATTCCAATGCTCGGCCATCGTCCTATCTCTCATAGTGATAGGTAATGACTTTACCCCATTCGGGGTGGGACTAGAATCTGCGGCCAGTTAACGGAGGATCTCGCCATGAATGCCTACACCTACCTCGCCATCGCCATCTGCGCCGAAGTCATCGCCACCGCTTCCATGAAAGCGGTGAAAGGCTTGAGCACGCCCTTGCCGTTGCTGCTGATGGTGGTTGGTTACGGCATTGCTTTCTGGATGCTGACCCTGGTGGTGCGCAGCATTCCGGTGGGGATCGCCTATGCCATCTGGTCGGGGCTGGGGATTGTGCTGATCAGTGTGGCAGCGCTGGTGATCTATGGGCAGAAGCTGGATGTGCCAGCGATGCTGGGCATGGCGATGATTGTGGGCGGGGTGGTGGTAATTCAGCTGTTTTCGAAGACGGCTGGGCATTGAGGCAGCCTGTACGGGCCTCATCGCCGGCAAGCCAAAGAGTTGATACAGGCCGCAGGGTCAACACCATCCCTGTGGGAGCTGGCTTGCCGGCGATAGGGCCATCACAGGTATACCCTGTATACTTGCCAGCTGTCCCAGTCTTCGAGGTACCGCCATGCCATCTGCCATTTCCACTGACGTGCTGATCGTCGGCGCCGGGGTCGCAGGCCTCTGGCTCAATGCCCGCCTGCGCCGGCTGGGCTACTCGACAGTACTGGT
Organism: Pseudomonas sp. ABFPK; assembly: GCF_001586765.1. Taxonomy (NCBI): domain Bacteria; kingdom Pseudomonadati; phylum Pseudomonadota; class Gammaproteobacteria; order Pseudomonadales; family Pseudomonadaceae; genus Pseudomonas; species Pseudomonas sp. ABFPK. The sequence goes on from NZ_LQXW01000003.1 coordinate 11,235, forward strand.
GGAACGCGCCAGCCTTGGCGGCGAGCAGACCATCAAGTCTCAGGGCATCATCCATGGCGGCACCAAGTACGCCCTGCATGGCGCCCTCACCGGCGCTTCGGAAGCCATCGCCGACATGCCGCGACGCTGGCGCGAAGCGCTGAGCGGCAGCGGCGAGCTGGACCTGACCCGCACTCGCCTGCTGTCCGACGCCCATTACCTGTGGTCGCCTGGCACCCTGGCCGGCAACCTCACCAGTTTCTTCGCCAGCAAGGCCGTGCGCGGCCGGGTCGACCAGGTGAAAGGCGAGCAACTTCCGCCCGCGCTGCAGGACCGCGCCTTCAAGGGCAAGGTCTATCGCCTGGCCGAGCTGGTCATCGACGTGCCCAGCCTGCTGGCCAACCTGGCCGAGCTGGCAGGCGACAGCCTGCTGGCCGGTGAGCACATCGAGCCGCTGCGCGAGGGTGAAGACCTGGTTGGCCTGCGCGTCGACGAGCGCGACATCCGCGCCCAGCGTATCGTGCTCAGCGCCGGCGCCGGCACCGAGCAGCTGCTGCATGCCCTGGGCCTGAACCAGCCAGCCATGCAGACACGCCCGCTGCATATGGTGATGGCCAAGGGTGCCAACCTGAAACCGCTTTACGCCCATTGCCTGGGTGGCGGGCCAAAACCACGGGTGACGGTTACCACCCACCCGGCCGCCGATGGCCAGTGGGTCTGGTACCTGGGTGGCGACCTGGCCGAAGCCGACGGCGTTGCCCGCGAGCCGGCTGCGCAAATCGCCGCGGCACAGAAAGAAATCGCCAGCCTGCTGCCATGGGTCGACCAGAGCCAGGTGCGCTGGGCCACCCTGCGGGTCGACCGAGCGGAACCGGCGCAATCGGGCCTGGTACGCCCGGACAACGCCTTCCTCGCCGACCAGCAACGCCTGCTGGTCGGCTGGCCAACCAAGCTGGCCCTGGCACCGGACTTCAGCGACCGGGTCATCAGCCACCTGGAGCGCGACGGTATCCGCCCACAGGCGCAGGCCGATTTGGCTGACCTGCCACGCCCACCGCTGGGCGTACCGGCCTGGGAGCAACTACTGCCATGAGCCTGCCGACCCTGCACGACTTCCATCGCCCCTTGGGCAGCACCGGCTTCAAGGTTTCGCCGCTCGGCCTGGGCACGGTCAAGCTGGGCCGCGACCAGGGCGTGAAGTACCCTACCGGTTTCACCATCCCCGGCGACGACGAAGCCCGCCTGCTGCTGGCTCAGGCCCGCGAGCTGGGTATCAACCTGATCGACACCGCCCCAGCATACGGCCGCAGCGAAGAACGCCTGGGCCCGCTACTGCGCGGCCAGCGCGATGAATGGGTGATCGTCAGCAAGGTTGGCGAAGAGTTCGACAACGGCCAATCGCACTTCGATTTCAGCGCCGCCCATACCCGCCGCTCGGTGGAGCGAAGCCTGCGGCGCCTGGAAACCGACCGCATCGAATTGGTGCTGGTGCATTCGGACGGCAACGACCTGGCGATCCTCGAACAGCAGGAGGTTTACCAGACCCTTGCCGAGCTCAAGCAGGAGGGCAAGATCCTCGGCTTCGGCCTGTCTGGCAAGACCGTCGCCGGCGGCCTGAAGGCACTGGAGCAAGGCGACTGCGCCATGGTCACCTTCAACCTCAACGAACAGGCAGAACGCCCGGTGCTGGACTACGCTGCCGAACACGGCAAGGCCATCCTGGTGAAGAAGGCACTGGCCAGTGGGCATATCTGCCTTGCCCCGGGCGTTGACCCGGTACAAGCCAGTTTCGAGCTGCTGTTCGCCCACCCGGGCGTGAGCAGTGCTATCGTCGGCACCATCAATCCGTTGCACCTGGCCCACAACGTGGCCACCGTCGCCCGTATTCTGGGCCAGCATTGAGTTGCCCCAGGCCCATGGGCCTGGACTGACCCGACGCAAGGAGGAGCCTCGTGGCGCGAACGCTGATCCGCAAGAACCCGAGCAACTTCAAGACACTACCGCTACATGTCGAGGCCACGCCCGAAGGTCTGATCTACCAGAGCATCGGGATGCCGCTGAATTTTGCCCAGATCCAACAACGGCGCAAGGCTATCCAGTTGCCCGACGTGCAGCGCTTCGTGGTCGAACTGGCCAACCTTGGCGTGTCGGTGCGGCTGACCCTGCATTGGCAGAACCGAGATTATTGGGTGCTGGTACGTCAGCGCCGGCAAGACCGTGGCGATGTGGTGCTGAAACTGATTTCCGGCTATGTGCCGGCGCAGGAGCTGAACCTGCCATTGCACACGGCCGTGCAGGAAGTGGCCGAGGAATGCTTGCTGGAAACCCCGGAAGGCTGGCTGGGCGGGCGCTTCAACGACACCTGGTTGCCGGTGCCCTACGCTGCCGCCCTGCACTACCGCGAAACGCCGCACTTCGTGCTGGCCCCGGAGTCGGGTGCCGCGCGCCCGGTGCACTGCGGCAAGCTGATGCTGCTGGAACGGCCGCGGGCGTATGTGCACTTGCCCACCGCCTCGCTGCAACTGATCTACGACATGCGCCTGCAAGTACCCCGGGACGCCAAGAAGCTCAGCCTGTTCCACGTTGATGAGCGGCTGGAGGGCGACCAACTGGTGGCGCGGCTAAATCGCAAACGACCAGACCTGTACCTGATGCCATTGAAGGACGGCCAGCCACTGGCTGAGCTGTATACCGTGAAGAAGGACGAACTGGTGCCGGCGAGCACGCGCGGGCTGTACCTGGCCGAAAGTTTTGCCCGGCAGGAAGGCTGGGTGGTCACGGACGAGCGGGTGCGCTGGAAGGATTGGGTGAAGCAGCAGGGGTTGGTGGAGAACAAGCCGGTGCGGGCATCGCACCTGCAGCGGTTTGGCGACAAGGCGCGGGAACTGCTGGAGCGGGCGCGTACTTCACTGCACAAGTAAGATTCCGAGGCCTGTGCCGCCCCTGTAGGAGCAGCCTTGTGCTGCGAAGAGGCCGGTAGAGCTAAAGAAATGCTTTGCCCTACCGGCCTCTTCGCAGCACAAGGCTGCTCCTACAGGTAATGAGGCAGCCTCAGAGGCTCGATCAGTTCTTGCGAATTTTCTCGACGATTGCTGTAGTCGAGCTGTTCTCGACCAGCCCCAGCACCTTCACGGTACCGCCATAGGCCTTGACGATATCGGCACCCACCACCTGGTCGATGCCATAGTCGCCACCCTTGACCAGCACGTCCGGCTTGACCTGGCTCAGCAGGTTCTCTGGTGTACCCTCGGGGAAGCTGATGACCCAGTCCACCGCCCCCAGCCCGGCCAGTACGGCCATGCGCCGGTCGACGCTGTTGATCGGCCGGCCCGGCCCTTTCAGGCGGCTGACCGAGGCATCGTCGTTGACCGCGACGATCAGGCGATCGCCCTGGGCCCGCGCCTGCTCCAGGTAGGTGACATGCCCGGCATGCAGGATGTCGAAGCAGCCGTTGGTGAAGACGATCTTCTCTTTGTGCGCCCGCGCGTCATCAATGGCCAGCAGCAGTTGCTCCAGGCCCAGCACGCCGCGCTCGGAGCCTTCCTCACGCTGGATCGCCCGGCGCAGCTCGGGGGCGCTGATCGCAGCCGTACCCAGCTTTCCGACCACGATGCCCGCTGCCAGATTGGCCAGGGCCACCGCGTGGGGCAGGTCCTCGCCGGCAGCGATGGCCGCGGCGAGTGTGGAGATGACGGTATCACCGGCACCGGTCACATCGAACACTTCACGCGCCCGCGCCGGCAGGTGCAGCGCCGGCTGGCCGACGCGCAGCAGGGTCATGCCGTGCTCGCCACGGGTCACCAGCAAGGCGCCAAGGTCCAGGTCCTGCAGCAGTTGCAGGCCCTTGGCGACCAGCTCGGCCTCATCGGCGCAACGGCCAACGATGGTCTCGAACTCGCTGAGGTTGGGAGTGATCAGGCTGGCGCCACGGTAGATGGAAAAATCCTTGCCCTTGGGGTCGGCCAGCACCGGAATGCCCTTGGCCCGCGCGGCCTGGATTAGGCTCTGGTGGTTTTTCAGTGCGCCCTTGCCGTAGTCGGACAGGACCAGCACCTTGACGCCCTCGAGCAGGCTGTCGACCTCCGCACCCAGCGACAGCGGGTCGGTAGCGAATGGCTCTTCGAAATCGATGCGCAGCAACTGCTGGTGACGGCTCATTACCCGCAGCTTGACGATGGTCGGCTGGTGCGCGATGCGCTGGAACACCGAGCGCACGCCTGCAGCTTGCAGGCTGTTGGCCAGGCTGTCGGCGGCCTCATCCTGGCCGGTGACGCCAATCAGCGAAGCCGGTGCACCCAGGGCGGCGATGTTCAAGGCAACGTTGGCCGCGCCGCCGGGGCGATCCTCGATCTGATCGACCTTGACCACCGGGACTGGCGCTTCAGGCGAGATACGTGAAGTACCGCCATGCCAGTAGCGGTCGAGCATGACATCGCCGACCACCAGTACCGGGGCTTGATCGAAACGCGGCATGGACAACTTCATGGGCAACCCATATGGAAATAATGAACAGGGACAGGATATTAGCACAGGGTAGACGACGGCTTTATGGCCAGATCACCCCAGGAAAATTCCCGTGACAATCGGGGCCGCGATGGCCCCGATCAGCGAGGGGTCAGGTGATATCGGCCTTGGCCGGCTCATCCAGGCCCATGGCATGCAGGCGGGCATAATGGCCATTGGCCGCAAGCAGCTCGGCATGGGTGCCGCGCTCGACCAGGCGCCCCTGGTCCATGACCAGGATCTGGTCAGCTTTCTCGATGGTCGACAGACGGTGGGCGATCACTAGCGTGGTACGGCCCTGCATCACATGGTCCAGGGCAGCCTGGATATGCCGCTCGGACTCGGTATCCAGCGCCGAGGTGGCTTCGTCGAGGATCAGCAGCGGCGCATTCTTCAGCAGTGCCCGGGCAATCGCCAGGCGCTGGCGCTGGCCGCCGGAGAGCAGCACGCCGTTCTCACCCACTTCGGTATCGAAGCCTTTCGGCAGCCGGTCGACGAACTCCTTGGCATAGGCATCGGCCGCAGCGGCTTCGATGTCGGCGCGCGGGGCGCCGGCCAAGTCGCCATAGGCGATGTTGTTGGCCACGGTATCGTTGAACAGGGTGACATGCTGGGTCACCTGCGAAACGTGGCGACGCAGGTTGCGCAGGCGATAGTTCTCGATGTCCACGCCATCGAGCAGGATCTGCCCCTGGTCGTGGTGATAGAAGCGCGGTATCAGCGCTGCAAGCGTAGACTTGCCACTGCCGGAGCGGCCGACCAGTGCAATCATCTGCCCTGGCTCGGCTACGAAGCTGATATCGCTCAGCACCTCACGCTCGGTACCCGGGTAGGTGAAGCTGAGGTTGCGCACTTCCAGGCGCCCTTCCACCCGCTCCTTCTCGACGGTACCGGTATCCACTTCAGGCTCTTCGTCCAGTTGCTCGAAGATGCTTTCGGCGCCGGCCAGGCCCTTCTGGATGGTCGAGCTGACTTCCGAAAGCTGACGTATCGGCTTGGGCAACAGGCCGGCGGCGGTGATGTAGGCCACCAGATCACCGGCAGTGGAATCACCGCGCAGGAACAGCACCAGGAACATCAGCGCGGCCATGGCGGTGTAGATCACCAGCTGCAGCATCGGCGTGTACAGCGAGCCGGTCTTGGTCATGTGCAACTGCTTGTCGGTATTGCTCTGGCTGGCCTTGCCGAAACGCTGCTCCTCGTAGGCCTCGCCGCCGAAGCTGCGCACCACGCGGTAGCCCTGGATGGTTTCCGAGGCGACATGGGTGACGTCGCCCATGGCTACCTGGATTTTTTTGCTCTGCTTGCGGAATTTCTTGCTGGCGACGCTGACCATCACCGCGATTACCGGCAGGATGGCGACCATAACGAGGGTCAGGTGCCAGTTCATCCACAGCAGGTAACCAAACAGGAACACCACGGTCAGGCCTTCGCGGATCACCACCTTGATCGCATCGGTCGCAGCACCAGTGACCATGGTCACGTTGAAGGTGATGCGCGAGATCAGGTGCCCGGAGTTGTGGTTGTCGAAGTAGCGGTTAGGCAGCACCAGCAGCTTGTTGAACAGTTCCACACGCAGGTCGTGCACCAGGCACAGGGAAACCTTGGCCAGGAAGTAGTTGCCGAGGAACGAGCCCAGCCCCTGCCACGCGGCGATCAGGATGATCAGCAACGGCACCGCCTGCAGCAGTTGCAGGTCGCGCAGGTAGGGAACGTTTGGGAACAACACCGCTTCGGGGTTGCTCAGCCCATCTACGAAATACTTCAGGATCCCGGCCAGCATCGGCTGGGTCGAGGCAAAGATCACGAAACCGATGATGCTCAGCAGGAAAATGCCGACATAGGGTTTCACATAGCTCAGCAGCCGGAAGTAGATCTTCAGGCTGGAGGTGTGTTCCGCCGGTCGCGGTGTTTCGGCCATTATCAAGCTCGCTGTTCAGGTTGAACCGGAAATTTTACCACAGGCATCATTTTCGGCACTCCCCCATGGCAGCAACATGGCCAGGCCCACGGGCAGCCAGCTGATGAACCATTCGGCACGTGGCGTACCAGTGAGGCTGGCGGCATCGAACTGCATGGCCAGGGTGGAGTACACCCAGAAACCGAGCAGGATCTTGCCGAACAACGTGCCACGTGCGCGGACGATTTCGCCCAGGGTGTACAGCCACACCATGACCCACAGCAGCATGCCGGGCAGGCCCAACTCCACTGCGATGTGGGTGAACATGTTGTGGGTATGGTCGAAGTGCTTGCCCACTGCACTGACGTCGTAGGCAGCGCCCAGGCCAAGGCCGGTCCAGGGATGTGCGGCGATCATGTCGACCACGGCGTGGAAGATTTCCGGCCGGTAGGACGAACCGCGCTGGGCGATCAGGTCGTACACGAGATAGAAGGCCAGGCAGGTGGCAATGGCCGCCAGCACGGCAAACACCCGGCTGTGGCGGTCACGGAACCACAACGGGGCCAGGATCACGGTGAGCACCAGGGCCAGGATTGCCCCACGGCTCTGGCTGAGCATGGCAAACAAACCCAGACACACCAGCGCCACCAGCCACAACAACTGCAGGCCACGTTGCCGCGGCGGCTCGTAAAGCAGGAAGAGCACGGCCGAACCGATGACATAGGCGCCCAGGATCGGGTGCGATATCTCGCCGATGCCCTCCAGCCGGGCCAGCAATGGCATGCCCAGCACGCCGTAGAAATGGATTACCGAGATCAATGCGGCAACGGCCAGCAAGGCGCTGCCGGCCAGCAACAGTTGACGAATGCGGGCCTGGCCAAGCTGGCCCAGCAGCGGGAACGCCAGCAGGAATACCAGGATGTAGAGCAGGCGCTTGGCCTCGCGCCCCGGGTTTTCTGCGGCCGACCAGACCAGGCTGAGCCCGCTCCACGCCAGCAGCAGCAACACACTCCCCCACAAGGCCGGCTGACGCCGCCAGGCCTGCACTATTACCTGCCTTGCGGACCACGCCATTACCAGCGTCGGCAACCACAGGAACAGCACCAGGCCTTGCTGATAGACCTTGTTGCTCGGTGCCAGGGCAATCGCTGCCAGGAACCAGACCAGACCAAACCCCAACCAGGCTTGCGCCCAGTTTTTTTGATACAACATCCTTTCCCCCGATGAATCAAAGACACCATCCAATGGTGCTACAACATTATTTTCGGCATTATTGCCGGTCATTCTGTTCGCCCGACGACAAGGCTCTATTCATGCAATGCTCCCGGCTCCCCCAGGTCGACTTCGATCAGCTGACACAAGGCGCACAGGTGCTTGAGGCAGATAGCCATGGCGCCAAAGTCTACCTGCTCGCGGATGGTAATTTCCTCAAGGTTTTTCGTAGGAAGCGGCTGATTTCATCTGCACTGCTGCGCCCGTACTCGCAGCGCTTCGTCGACAACGCCGCACGCCTTGCACAGCTGGGCATCCCCACCCTGGAGGTGATCAGCCAGCACAAGCTTGACCTGCCAGGGCGTACCGCCGTGCTGTACCGCCCGCTGCCAGGGCGAACCTTGCTGCAGATGTCGCGCGATGAGGGTTTCAGCTGGGACACCTACCTGCCGCGCCTGATCGAACTGATTCGCCAGTTGCATCGCAGCGGCGTGTACTTCCGCTCGTTGCACCTGGGTAATGTGGTGGTCACCCCCGACCAGCAACTGGGCCTGATCGACGTTGCCGACATGCGCTTCCTGCGCCCGCCGCTGTCGGCGCGCATGATTCGGCGCAATGTGCAGCATATGGTGCGTTATATCGAGCGGGAGAACCTGGGTGACCGGTTCCCCCTTGCCGCCTTCGAGGCAGCCCTGCTGGCACGCTGAGCATCAACTGCGCAGCAGGCTTTGCGAGCCATTGCAGAATGCTTGCCAGGCCCGCTCCGGGGCCAGCGCCTGGCGCTGCCGGGCAGCTACCGCCGGGGCACCGAGCACCGAGCAACGCTCGATCGCCTCGGCCCAGGCATTTTCATTGGCAACGGGCAGGTAGCCACCGGTGTCCTGCAACTGCTCGCGGAACACCTGCAGGTCGCTGCATACCACCGGCACGTCGGCCATGACCGCCTCCTGCACCACCAGCCCCAGGCCTTCGGAGCGCGAAGGCACCAATAGCCAGTCGAATGCCCGGTACAGCTGCTGCAGGTCGTCTCGGTGACCACTCAGGTGAACACGACCAGCCAGGCCAAGCGCGTCGATACGAGCCTGCAGCACCGCACGCAGAGGGCCTTCGCCGATGATTGCCAATTGCAGGTCCGACTGGCGCGCACTGGCCTTGGCGAACGCCTCGATCAGCATCTCGAAACCTTTGCTCTCCACCAGCCGCCCGACCGCGCCCAGCATTACCCCTGCTACCTGTGGCAACTGCAGGGCCTGCCTGGCTGCGTCCCGACTCAACAACGGTTCGGCGAAAGCCAGCGGGTCAAGGGCCATGCGCAAGGTCCGCACTGGCCTGCCCAGGTCGTGTTCGAGTGACGTGGCAAGTGTCTGTGAAACGGCGGCGATGCTCAGACGCTCGGCCGGAAACATGCGCAGCAGGCGAACATCGCTGGCACTCAGGCGCGTCTTGCCGTGGAACAGCACCTTGGCACGCACCTGCGGAACCTGCTGCAACAACGGCAACACCAACCGCGCCACACCGACACCGTCGAGCAGCACGACTTCAGCCTGGGCCTCGTTCAGCGCCTTGCGCAAGCGCATGCGCAACCATGGGCGCAACAGGCGCCAGAAGTGCCGCCCTTTCAGCGCCCGTGACGGCATATGCCACTCCCGGGTCGAGCCAAGCCCACAGCAAAGCCCGCTACCCAGCAGCAGCCAGTTACTGATCCGGGCATCGGCACCCGCGTGTGACAGCACCTGCCGATGCACCTTGTGGATGGACATGTACGGCGTTCCACCCGCCCACATCACATTGACGATGTTCATGGGCCCTCTCCCGCTCATGTCAGGTGGGACAGCGACTTCACTGAACAAAAATGGTGATTCCCATGCCAATCACGGCACCCGCCACCAGCGTCAATGCCAACTTTATCCGATCACGTTTACGACGTTTGGCCTTGCGTTCCACTTCGATGGGCAAGGTCACGTGATTACCAAATCCAGTGTGCAATACTGCATCACCCTCCAAGGTGACCGCTGTCAGGTTTAACTCAGAATAACGCCGGGAAAGTGCCTTCTCTCCAGCATAGGCGGCAAATGGCGCGCAACGCTGGTAATCGCTCAAACGGCGCAATCCGGGGTTGAGCGAAAACGCCTGCCACTCGGCCTTATCGGACAGCAGTGGGTAGCAAGGCACCCCGGCGATCACCCGGCGATCACCCAGGTGAATGTAAGGGCTGTGAATGACCAGGTCATGGGCATGGCTGCGCAGCCACACCTGCAACAGATCAGGGCTGACCTCCAGAATGGCCCGGGAGTCTTCGACGAAGCCCTGGCGATAGAAGTGCCAGTCGTCCTCGCAGTGAAAGATGTAGGGCGTCTTGACGTGGCTGTAGGCCAGGTCGATAGACGGCAACTGGCCCAACTTGGGCCGGTTTACGAACACCTTGCAGTGCGGTTTCCAGTGCTCAGGCACAGCGGCATGCACGGCATCGTCACCGGAATCTTCGGTGATGAACACTTCGCGAATGGGCGCGGTATTGTAGCGATCGAAACTCTCAAGGGTATCTTTGAGCAGATCGAACCGCCCACAACTGGTCACGACGAGCGTGACATCACTCTCATTTGAAAAGCGCACCGGACTCCCTCCGCATTGCGACTTCGACTTCCAACGCCCGTTCCACAGGCGCGAAAGTTCTTATGTTAGATGCCCAGCTTCAGGCGCAGCCGCTGCCATGCAGACAACGGCGGATGTGGCCTGAGCGCCGGGCGCATGTGGTCGACGATGCTACGTCCAACAGCCCCGAAACTGAAACGGGAAACCGCCAGGTGGCGACCATTTTCTGCAATCTGCCGGGCCAGTTCAGGGTCCGCGCGCAAACGGCGGAGCTTTTCCTGAAGGGTCGGGATGCTGTCATAGAACACCACGTTGTGCATGTCCTGCAGGCCCAGTGCGTGGTTCTCTTCCTCGCCCTGGTCATACGCCAGCAACACACAGCCACAGGCCATGGCTTCGAAGTTCTTGATCATGTATTCGCCCATGCCGACGTCGGCACTGACGAAGAAGCGGATCCGGTTGAGTGTGTTGCAGTAGTCTTCACCCGATTTGGTACGGGTCACCACCAGGTTCTCGACGCGGCCCAGTTCGTCCAGCAATGCCTTGCGGCCGCTGTAGGCCACGCTGTTGGTGCTGCCGACGAAGGCCAGTTCGATGTCGCGCTCACGCCCCTGGTCGGCCAGCAACTGCTCGTCGTAGCCCTTGGGCACGAACACGGCGTCGAAACCTTCCTGACGCAGGCGCTCGCTAACCATGTAGCCTGAGCTGATCACCCGCGCCCAGGGCAGCTTGCGGTAATGGGCGCTGAACTTGCCGGTGTACTTGCACGGGATGTAGTTCTGGTAGGCATCGTGCTCGAGGATGACCAGGTTCGGCACCGTACGGATGAATGCCGCCTGACGGATTTCCTGTTTGAAACGCAGGAAGAAAACAATGCGGTCATAACGCTCGACCTGCACTTCACGCTTGAAATAGCGGCGCAGGTTGCGCTGGTCTTCGCTGGTCAACCAGCGCAGGTCGCACTCGCAGTTGGCCGCGACGCCATCGTACAGGCGGTCGAGAATCGCCCGCTGTTCCTTCTGCACCAGAAATAGGACTTTCATTGGGTTCCTTGGGCGCTCTGCGCCATCGCGGTCAACCATGGGGCGCGGCTACAGCTCACGCCGCCAGAACAGTTCATGTCGGCGCACGGCCTTGCGGAAGAATTCGTTCTCGCCGTAAGGCGACGACCGCCGCCCGGCCAACCAGCGCTGCAACAAGCGGCGCAGGCGGCGTTTGAACGGTGCTGGCGGCTGCAGGTCGTGCATCATGCCCAGGGCCATGGCCTTGTCGCGCTGGGTCGCCAGGTCCAGTACCAGGCTGCAAGGAGCCCAGGCCTGGACAGCGTCCTGCTGTGGCGGCAGGGCCACGCCATCACCACTGTCGCCCATCGGCCAGCGGTCGTTGTCATGCAGGTGGTTGGCGTAGCACAGCAGGGTTTGCGGCTGCCAGGCCAGGCCTTGCAAGGCTTCCAGCACCGCTGCCTGGGCACAGATGTGGTCGGGGTGCGGGTCGAGCTGCGGGTGCGGCATCACCAGCACCTCTGGCCTGGCCATTTCCAGCAAGGCCCGCAGGTCGGCGAGCAGGTTGCGCCAGGTCGGCGCGCCATCGACATCGGCCGGCAGCGGGAACGGGTTGAATCGGCGGAATACGCGAATGTCGGCGAGGTCGGCCTCGCGAGAAGCGGCCGGCTGGTCTGGCGCAGCCTGCATGGCAGGCAGTTGCAGACAGAAGTAGCCCAGCTGCACGCAACGCGATTCCGCCACACCAGCCCAGCGTGGCACGGCAACACTATCCCAGGCCCTCAGGCGGCCCTTCAGGCGCGCGGCCTCGGCCTTTTCCAAGCCCATCTGCTGATAGTGCTCGGCCTCGATTTCACCAGCGGTCAGGGTCACTACCCAGGCTTCGTCGGCCTGGCTGTAAAGGCCGTAAGCGGCCAGCTCGGCATCATCGGCATGCGGCGCGATCACCATCACCCGGCGCCGTTGCAGCTCGACCGCCGGGGTTATCCACAAGCGCGGCTGGCCCGCCAGCCGGCAATGCCGGCCACGCAGGCGCAACGCGCCAGCCTGCAGAGGTGCGGCGAGGCCGGTGAGGTTGAGGAAGCGCACGCCATCGACGCCGCGCTCGAAGGTTTGCCGGTCGGCCTGCTCGCCAGCCACCAGCTCGACCTGCGGGTCCAGGAAGCGCCCCAGCCAGCTGCTTTTTACCCGCAGTTCGAGGACCAGGGTTTCGTTGCCCTGCAGCACGCACTCAGCCTTGAGCAAGCCGCCGCTCAGGCTGGCAGGAGCCTCCCGGGTCTGCTCGCCGAAGTCGTAGGCGTAGTCCTCGCCTGGCGCGTAGAACAGGTGGTCGGCAAACCAGGCCTCGTGGGCCGCCCACAACAGCGGCAACAGCAGCAGTGGCAACCACCACCAGCTGAACGCACCTATGGCCACCAGCGCGACCAGGCCCGCCAACAGGCCCAGGCGCTTGTTGCGCCGGTGGCGCTTGAGCAACTGCTGCTTGCGACTCACGCCTGATACACCGGTACGGGGTTGCACCAGCGGTCCTTGTACTCGCGGTCGGCACGGCCGAACGAAAACCGCAGCGGCTTGTTGCGTGCACGGGCGTCTTCCCAGGCGGCCTGGGTATTGAGGAAGCTCAGCACGCTGCCGGGGCTGAAGGCCTTGGTTTCAGGGTCGACACCGCCATTGATGTACTCGACGCTGACCCATTCCGGCGCTTCGACACGGTATACCAGCTGGATGGCAATCGGCTTGCCGTCCAGCAGCAGCACCGAGCCGATCAGCAGCTCACGCAGGCGTTCCAGCACCTCGGCCATGCGCTTGGCGCCGGTGGCAGGGAAGCCCCAGCGGCGCTGGAACAGGTCGCAGTACATGCTGGCGATTTCCTGCGCGCTGAAGTCGCTGATCGGGCGCACCACACCGCCCGCCTCTTCCAGCAGGCGTAGTTCGCGGCGCTGGTTGTAGCGGAACTTCTTCGACAGGTCTTCATGGGCGCGGGCCATGGCCAGCTGTTCCTTCTGCGCCTTGAGGCCGCTGAAGCGGCCCAGGTTCAGTTCGGACAGGTAGCGCGCGGCATGGCGCAACGGTGCAGCGGCATCGGCCGCCGCCGGCAGGATGATCTCGGCGTTGCCCAGGTCGAACAGGGCCTTTTTGCCGGCACGCTTGAGCACGTCCTTGGACAGCGCAAGGTGGCGCCCCCAGGTAGGAATGGCGGCTTTCAGCTCGCCGGCCTGGTGCCAGCCCAGGTAACGCACAGGGATCTGCGCCAGGTCCGCCAGCTGCTCGACCACCTGGGGATGGGTGGCGACACTGCCACCAAACCGGGCCCATGCCTCGGCATAGGCCTTGCCGTCGATAACTTGCCAACCGCGTTCGCGGAAGGCCTGGATACGGTTGAGCATCAGGCCTGCCCCACCAGCGCGCGGACTTGCGGCAGCTGCCAGAATGCTTCGCGCACCGCCTGGTCGGAAAAGCGTTCACGCAGGCGCTGCAGCATGTGCTCGGCACAGGCCTGGCGTTGCTGCCCATCGAGCACAGCCATGTGTTTCAGACGCTGGGCCAATTGCCCCGCATCGCCCAGCGGGAACAGCATGCCAACACCCTCCACCACTTCGCGGGCACCACCACAGGCTGTGGCCAGTACCGGCACACCGGCGACCATGGCTTCGAGCAGGACCATGCCGAACGGCTCATGGTCGGAGCTCAGTGCGAATACGTCGAATGCCTGGAAGTAACGGCGCGCATCCGGCACCTGGCCAAGGAAGTCCACTTGCCCGGCAATGCCCAGCTCGGCGGCCAGTGCCTTGAGCCTGGCTTCCAGGCGGCCCTTGCCCAGGATTGCCAGGCGGGCGCCAGCCGGCAGCCCCGGTAGCGCTTCGGCAAAGCCACGCAGCAGGGTGGCCTGGTCCTTGTCCGGGTGCAGACGCCCGACGTTACCGACAATCCACGCCTGTGCATCCAGGCCCAAGGCCTGACGGGCCTCGGCGCGTGGAACCAGGGCTGCTTGCAGGGCGTCGATGTCGATGCGGTTATACAAGGTCTGGATACGATCTGCCGGCCACTGCGACAGACAGCGGCGCATATCGTCACGCACTGCGTCCGACACGCCCAGCAAGCTCAGACGCTTGCTGAACAGGTTGGCGAAGATGCGTCGCCCCTTGCGCTCGTAGTCACCGAAAGCATGGTGCACGCCGATCACCGGCAAGCCGGTGCCCAGCAACGCCACGTAGATCGGTTTGAAGCGATGGGCAATGCAAAAGGCAAAATTGCGCTCGGCCGCGATCCGCCGCAATGCACGGATGGCGCCGAGTTTCAGGCCGCGCACGGCCTTGGAGCTGAACTCCAGGAACAGCACCTCGTCCGAGGCGCAGCCGGCCGCTACCAGCGGGTCGGCGGCGCCGGTGAGGAACACCGTGGTGACCTGGTAGCCACGCCCCTGGAACAGGCTGGCGTACTGACGGGCGCAGTCCAGGAACGGCCCGTCATAGCCATGGCAGAACTGCAGGATGCGCGGTTCAGAGCGGCTGGTCATACGGGGCCGCGCCGTCCTTCACAACCAGGATGTCTTCCATGATCAGGTACTGCAGGTCTGAGCCGAAGAACATGTTCAGGGCATCGGTCGGCGAGCAGATCATCGGTTCACCACGACGATTCAGCGATGTGTTCAGCGACACGCCGTTGCCGGTCAGGTCTTCCAGCGCCTTCATCATGTCGTAGTAGCGCGGGTTGTACTCGCGCTTGAGCACCTGGGCACGCGAAGTGCCGTCTTCGTGGACCACTTCCGGTACGCGGGTCTTCCACTCTTCAGCCACTTCGAAGGTGAAGGTCATGAACGGCGCCGGGTGGTCGACCTTGATCATTTGCGGGGCGACGGTGTCGAGCATCGACGGGCAGAAAGGTCTCCAGCGTTCGCGGAACTTGATCTGCTCGTTGATGCGGTCGGCTACGCCAGGCACGCTCGGGCAACCGATGATCGAACGGCCGCCCAGGGCACGAGGGCCGAATTCCATGCGGCCCTGGAACCAGGCCACCGGGTTGCCGTCGACCATGATTTTGGCGATGCGCTGCGGCATGTCGTCGAGCTTGCGCCACTTCGGCGCGTTCGGGTGACGGGCACAGGCAGCGATCACGTCTTCGTTGGAGTACGAAGGGCCGAGGTAGACGTGTTCCATCTTCTCGACCGGTACGCCACGGGCGTGGGAAACGTAGGCGGCAGCACCCACGGCGGTACCGGCGTCACCGGAAGCCGGCTGAACGAACAGCTCTTTCAGGTCTGGGCGGGCAATGATCTTCTGGTTGAGTTTGACGTTCAGCGCGCAACCGCCGGCAAAGGCCAGCTTGCCGCTTTCACGCAGCACGTCGCCCAGGTAGTGGTCGATCATCTGCAGGGCGATCTTTTCGAACAGCGCCTGCATGCTGGCCGCGTAATGGATGTACGGCTCGTCGGCGATGTCGCCTTCGCGCTTGGGGCCCAGCCACTCGATCAGCTTCGGCGAGAAGTAGAAGCCCTTGCCCTTCTCTTTATAGCGACGCAGGCCAATGACGTTGGCGTATTCGGTGTTGATCACCAGTTCGCCGTTTTCGAAGCTGGCCAGGCGCGAGAAGTCGTACTTGCTGGCGTCGCCATACGGCGCCATGCCCATGACCTTGAACTCGCCATCGAGCATCTCGAAGCCGAGGAACTCGGTGATCGCGCCGTACAAGCCGCCCAGCGAGTCCGGGTCGAAGAACTCCTTGATCTTGTGGATCTTGCCGTTTTCGCCGTAGCCAAAGAAGGTGGTGGCGTATTCGCCTTTACCGTCGATGCCGAGGATTGCGGTTTTTTCCTTGAAGCCCGAGCAGTGGTAGGCACTGGAGGCGTGGGCCAGGTGGTGCTCGACCGGCTCGATCTTGACCTTTTTCGGGTCGAAGCCCAGTTGCTCCAGGCACCAGACAATCTTCTTGCGGTAGCGCTTGTAGCGACGGTTGCCCATCAGGATGGCGTCGAGGGCGCGGTCCGGGGCGTACCAGTAGCGCTTGGCATAGTGCCAGCGCGCCTTGCCGAACAGGCTGATCGGGGCGAACGGGATGGCTACCACGTCGACGTCGGATGGCTTGATGCCTGCCTGTTCCAGGCAGAACTTCGCCGACTCGTAGGGCATGCGGTTCTTCGCATGCTTGTCACGCACGAAGCGCTCTTCTTCGGCGGCGGCAATCAGTTTGCCGTCAATGTACAAGGCCGCGGAAGGGTCATGGCTAAGGGCGCCGGACAGGCCAAGAATCGTCAATGCCAAGGGATTAGCCTCTTCATTCGGTAGAAATGCGCCAGCGGCCTCTTGGGCGGGTGGCGGCTAAAGGGCGGGATTATAACGCAAACATGTGCGCAACGCGGCAACCTGTACTGGCCTCATCGCCGGCAAGCCAGCTCCCACAGGTACACCGCCGACCTTGAGGCCCGCGCTGTACCTGTGGGAGCTGGCTTGCCGGCGATGGGGCCGGTACAGGCAAGCAATATTATTCAGCGATCAGCCAGTCCATGCGGAAGCTGCCGGCGGTTTGTGCCAGCTCTTTGGCCAGCCATGGCAGCAGCTCCTTGAGCTCTTCTTCCAACCCCCACGGCGGGTTGGCGATGGCCAGACCGGAGCCGTTGAGCCCCTGCGGGCTGTCCTGGTGGTGCACATACAACTCGACCCGCAGCAGTTTCGGTGCGCCGGTGCTGGTCAGGTCCTGGTAGAAGCGGGTCAGCGAGCGCTGGTCCTTGATCGGGTACCAGATGGCCGCGACAGTCTGGCGCATGCGGCCGATCGCCTCTTTCATGGCGGTAGTGCAGCGCTTTAGCTCGTCAGCCTGTTCGAACGGCGGGTCGATCAACATGATCGCGCGCTTTTCCTGCACCGGCAGCAAGGCCCGCGGCACATGCCAGCCTTCGCCCAGGTGCACGAACACGCGCGGGTCTTTCTTCATGTTCTCTTTGAGCAGCGGCCCGTCTTCGGGATGCTTCTCGTTGAGCAGGGCGCGGTCCTGCTGGCGCATCAGACGGCGAGCCAGCTCGGGCGAACCGGGGTAGTAGCGCAGCTCGCCATCGGCATTCAGACGCTTGATGATTCGCAAATAGTCGTCAGCCATGGCCGGCAGGTCATCGCGATTCCACAGGCGGGCGACACCTTCCAGGTACTCGCCGGTGCGAGTTGCCTGGTCGCCCTGCAGGTCGTAAAGGCCGAGCCCTGCATGGGTATCGATATAGGCGAACGGCTGCTCCTTGCGCGACATCAGGGCGATGAGGCGGGTCAGCACGATATGTTTGAGGACGTCGGCGTGGTTGCCGGCGTGGAAGGCGTGACGATAGTTCATGGCAACTCCTGCGGGGGTGGCAAGTTTACCTTGCCTTGCAGGCGGAGTCAGGCCTGGCTGCTGATCGGCGGTGACCTCTTCGCGGGTAAACCCGCCCCCACAGGCACCTCACAGAATTTGAGTTCTGTGCAATCCCTGTAAGAGCGGGTTCACCCGCGAAGCAGGCGCCGCCGACTCAACGGGTATTACTTGTCAGCGTGATACGCCGCATCAGCAGTCTCGAAGCGCTTGACCATTGCCTGCGACGGGCTGCCCAGCTTGCTCACCACGACGATGGCGATACTGGCGAACAGGAAGCCCGGGATGATTTCGTACAGCCCGAGGGTGTCGAAGTTCTTCCACAGGATCACGGTCAGTGCGCCCACCACGATACCGGCCAGTGCGCCGTTACGGGTCATGCCTTTCCACAGTACCGAAATCAGCACCACCGGACCAAAGGCAGCACCGAAGCCGGCCCACGCATAAGCTACCAGGCCCAGCACGCGGTTTTCCGGATTGGCGGCCATGGCGATGGCGATCAGGGCGACGGCCAGCACCATCAGGCGGCCGACCCACACCAGTTCGACCTGCGAAGCGTTCTTGCGCAGGAACGCCTTGTAGAAGTCTTCAGTCAGGGCGCTGGAGCACACCAGCAGCTGGCAGCTCAGGGTACTCATCACCGCTGCCAGGATGGCCGACAACAGCACACCGGCGACCCATGGGTTGAACAGGATCTTGGCCAGCTCGATGAATACACGCTCGTGGTTCTCGGTGACCGGGCCTGCCAGCTCAGGATGTGCCGAGAAGTAGGCGATGCCGAAGAAGCCTACGGCGCAGGTACCGGCCAGGCACAGGATCATCCAGGTCATGGAGATGCGGCGGGCTTTGGCGATCGACTTCACCGAGTCGGCAGCCATGAACCGCGCCAGGATGTGAGGCTGGCCGAAGTAGCCCAACCCCCAGCCCATCAGCGAGATGATGCCGATGAAGGTTGCGCCCTTGAACATGTCGAAGTGGGCCGGGTTGACCGCATCGATGGCAGCGAAGGTGGTATCGAAGCCGCCAGTGGAGATCAGCACGATCACCGGAGTGAGGATCAGCGCAAAGATCATCAACGAAGCCTGCACGGTATCGGTCCAGCTCACCGCCAGAAAACCACCGATGAAGGTGTAGGCAATGGTCGCTGCGGCACCGGCCCACAGGGCGGTTTCGTACGGCATGCCGAAGGTGCTTTCGAACAGACGGGCACCGGCAACGATGCCGGAGGCGCAGTAGATGGTGAAGAACACCAGGATCACGATGGCCGAGATGATCCGCAGCAGGCCGCTGTTGTCTTCGAAGCGGCTGGAGAAGTAGTCCGGCAGGGTCAGTGCATCGCCGTTGTGCTCGGTCTGCACGCGCAGACGGCCAGCGACGAACAACCAGTTCAGGTAGGCGCCGACGGTCAGGCCGATGGCAATCCAGGCCTCGGACAAACCGGAGAAGTAGATGGCGCCCGGCAGGCCCATCAGCAGCCAGCCGCTCATGTCGGAAGCGCCGGCTGAAAGCGCGGTGACCACGCTACCCAGGCTGCGACCGCCAAGGATGTAGTCGGAAAGGTTATTGGTGGAGCGATAGGCGGCGAAGCCGATCAGCACCATTGCGGCGATATAGACCACGAAAGTGATCGTTAGTGGATTGCCCATGCGTGTGCCCTGGCGTTTGTTTTTATGTCATGCACAACCGCGGCAATGGCGGTTGCACCCAGGCGGCGAATCGTATGCAACAACGCAAAGCGGGTGCAACCATTTTTCCTTTGCAAGTTGCACCTCCCCGTACATTTTCCGACAAATCTGATTTTTTGCTCCCTTTTGGAGCAAAAAACCCGCTTTTCAGAATAAAACACACCAAAAGCCACCCTTTTCAGGACATGGAAATGGCTGTCGGACGAGTTGCACCTTTTCCATGAAAAATTCGGGTTGCACCTGGTTGCACCCGAATTGTCCTACAGCTACTCTTGGCGTCAGCTTAGGCCACAACCGTGGCAATAACGAGGATAAGAAATGGCGACGACCACCCTTGGGGTCAAACTCGATGACCCGACCCGTGAGCGACTCAAGGCAGCTGCGCAGTCGATTGACCGCACCCCGCACTGGTTGATCAAGCAAGCGATCTTCAACTACCTGGAGAAGCTCGAGGGTGGTGCCACCCTGACCGAACTCAACGGCCATGCCAGCAACCTGGCCGACGACGCCGGTGAGGTCCAACCCGACCACAGCCATCAGTGCTTCCTCGAGTTCGCCGAGAGCATCCTGCCGCAGTCGGTATTGCGCTCGGCGATCACCGCCGCCTACCGCCGCCCCGAACAGGAAGTGGTACCGATGCTGCTGGAGCAGGCGCGCCTGAGCGCCCCGCTGGCCGAAGCGACCAACAAGATGGCCGCCGGCATCGCCGAAAAACTGCGTAACCAGAAGAGCGCTGGCGGTCGTGCCGGCATCGTTCAGGGCCTGCTGCAGGAATTCTCGCTGTCGTCCCAGGAAGGCGTGGCACTGATGTGCCTGGCCGAAGCCCTGCTGCGCATCCCCGACAAGGGCACCCGTGACGCGCTGATCCGCGACAAGATCAGCACCGGCAACTGGCAGCCGCACCTGGGCAACAGCCCGTCGCTGTTCGTCAACGCCGCCACCTGGGGCCTGCTGCTGACCGGCAAACTGGTGTCTACCCACAACGAATCCGGCCTGACCTCCTCGCTCACCCGCATTATTGGCAAGAGCGGCGAGCCGATGATCCGCAAGGGCGTCGATATGGCCATGCGCCTGATGGGCGAGCAGTTCGTCACTGGCGAAACCATCGCCGAAGCCCTGGCCAATGCCAGCCGCTTCGAGTCCAAGGGCTTCCGCTATTCCTACGACATGCTCGGCGAAGCCGCACTGACCGAGCACGACGCACAGAAGTACCTGGCGTCCTACGAGCAGGCCATCCACTCGATCGGCAAGGCCTCCCATGGCCGTGGCATCTATGAAGGCCCGGGCATCTCGATCAAGCTGTCGGCGCTGCACCCGCGCTACAGCCGCGCCCAGTACGAGCGCGTGATGGAAGAGCTGTACCCGCGCCTGCTGTCGCTGACCCTGCTGGCCAAGCAGTACGACATCGGCCTGAACATCGACGCCGAAGAAGCCGACCGCCTGGAACTGTCGCTCGACCTGCTCGAGCGCCTGTGCTTCGAGCCTTCGCTGGCCGGCTGGAACGGTATCGGCTTCGTTATCCAGGCCTACCAGAAGCGCTGCCCGTATGTGATCGACTATGTCATCGACCTGGCCAAGCGCAGCCGCCACCGCCTGATGATCCGCCTGGTGAAAGGCGCCTACTGGGACAGCGAAATCAAGCGCGCCCAGGTCGAAGGCCTGGAAGGCTACCCGGTCTACACCCGCAAGGTGTACACCGACGTGTCCTACGTCGCCTGCGCCCGCAAGCTGCTGGCCGTGCCAGAAGCCATCTACCCGCAGTTCGCCACCCACAACGCCCACACCCTGTCGGCCATCTACCACATTGCCGGTCAGAACTACTACCCGGGCCAGTACGAGTTCCAGTGCCTGCACGGCATGGGCGAGCCACTTTACGAGCAGGTGGTCGGCAAGATTTCCGAAGGCAAGCTGAACCGTCCGTGCCGCGTCTATGCACCGGTCGGCACCCACGAAACGCTGCTGGCCTACCTAGTGCGTCGCCTGCTGGAAAACGGCGCCAACACCTCGTTCGTCAACCGCATCGCCGACCACTCGATCTCCATCCAGGAACTGGTCGCCGACCCGGTCGCCAGCATCGAGCGCATGGGCACCCAGGAAGGCAGCATCGGCCTGCCGCACCCACGCATCCCGCTGCCGCGTGAGCTGTATGGCAGCGAGCGGGCCAACTCGGCCGGCATCGACATGGCCAACGAACACCGCCTGGCATCGCTGTCCTGCGCCATGCTGGCCACCGCGCACAACGACTGGAAAGCCACGCCACTGCTGGCCTGTGCTGCCAGCGAAGGCACCGCCGCACCGGTCCTGAACCCGGCGGACCACCGCGACGTGGTCGGCCATGTTCAGGAAGCCACGGTCGCCGACGTCGACAACGCCATCCAGTGCGCACTGAATGCCGCTCCGATCTGGCAGGCCACCCCGCCGGCCGAACGCGCCGCCATTCTGGAGCGCACCGCCGACCTGATGGAGGCCGAAATCCAGCCGCTGATGGGCCTGCTCATCCGCGAAGCCGGCAAGACCTTCGCCAACGCCATCGCCGAAGTGCGTGAAGCCGTGGACTTCCTGCGCTACTACGCGGTGCAGGCACGCAACGACTTCAGCAACGACGCCCACCGCCCGCTGGGCCCGGTGGTGTGCATCAGCCCGTGGAACTTCCCGCTGGCGATCTTCACCGGCCAGGTAGCCGCAGCGCTCGCCGCCGGCAACCCCGTACTGGCCAAGCCGGCCGAGCAAACCCCGCTGATCGCTGCCCAGGCCGTGCGCCTGCTGCTGGAAGCCGGCATCCCTGAAGGCGTGCTGCAGCTGCTGCCTGGCCGCGGTGAAACCGTCGGTGCCGGCCTGGTGGGTGACGAGCGCGTCAAGGGCGTGATGTTCACCGGTTCCACTGAAGTGGCCCGCCTGCTGCAGCGCAACGTCGCCGGCCGCCTGGACAACCAGGGCCGCCCGATCCCGCTGATCGCCGAAACCGGCGGCCAGAACGCGATGATCGTCGACTCCTCGGCACTGACCGAGCAGGTGGTGATCGATGTGGTGTCCTCGGCCTTCGACAGCGCCGGCCAGCGTTGCTCGGCACTGCGCGTGCTGTGCCTGCAGGAAGACTCCGCCGACCGCGTGATCGAAATGCTCAAGGGCGCAATGGCAGAAAGTCGCCTGGGCTGCCCGGACCGCCTGGCCGTGGACATTGGCCCGGTGATCGACGCCGAAGCCAAGGCCGGCATCGAGAAGCACATCCAGGGCATGCGCGAGAAAGGTCGCTCGGTCTACCAGGTGGCCATTGCCGATGCTGCCGAGCTCAAGCGCGGCACCTTCGTCATGCCGACCCTGATCGAGCTGGAAAGCTTTGACGAGCTCAAGCGTGAAATCTTCGGCCCGGTGCTACACGTGGTGCGCTACAACCGTCGCAACCTGGACCAGCTGATCGAGCAGATCAACAACTCCGGCTACGGCCTGACCCTCGGCGTGCACACCCGCATCGACGAGACCATCGCCAAGGTGGTGGAAACCGCCAACGCCGGCAACATGTACGTCAACCGCAACATCGTCGGTGCAGTGGTGGGTGTGCAGCCGTTCGGTGGTGAAGGCCTGTCCGGCACCGGCCCGAAAGCCGGCGGCCCGCTGTACCTGTACCGCCTGCTGTCGACCCGCCCGGCCGACGCGATTGGCCGCCACTTCCAGCAGCAGGACGGCGAAGGCAAGCCTGACCGCGCCCTGCACGAACAGCTGATCAAGCCACTGCATGGCCTGAAGGCCTGGGCCGAGAGCAACCAGCTGGCCGACCTGGCCGCGCTGTGCAGCCAGTTCGCCAGCCAGTCGCAGAGCGGCATCGCCCGCCTGTTGCCAGGCCCGACCGGCGAGCGCAACAGCTACACCATCCTGCCGCGTGAGCACGTGCTGTGCCTGGCCGACAACGAAGCCGACCTGCTGGCGCAGTTCGCCGCAGTGCTGGCCGTTGGCAGCTCGGCGGTATGGGCGGACGGCGAGCCGGGCAAAGCCCTGCGTGCCCGCCTGCCGCGAGAGCTGCAGGCCAAGGTCAAACTGGTGGCGGACTGGAACAAGGATGAAGTGGCGTTCGACGCCGTGATCCACCATGGCGACTCGGACCAGCTGCGCGGCGTGTGCCAGCAGGTGGCCAAGCGTGCCGGGGCGATCGTGGGTGTGCACGGGCTGTCCAGCGGCGACCACCAGATTGCGCTGGAGCGCCTGGTGATCGAGCGGGCAGTGAGTGTGAACACTGCTGCTGCCGGTGGTAATGCCAGCCTGATGACCATTGGCTGAGGTTGAGGGTTGTTAACGAAAAAAGGAGAGCTTCGGCTCTCCTTTTTTTTATGGGGGCTGGGGTTGGGCTGACAGGTGTTCATTCAATCGGAAGCCAAACCCTCACTGCTTCATCCCCAACTCAGCATCATCCATCAGTGCCTTGGCCATCGCACTCAGGTAATGGGCAGCCCAGATCATCATCGGCTTCTCATCCATCAGCCCGGTAATGGTCAATTCGCGGACATTACCCATCAACTCCGACGACTGCTCACGGGCGTCCCTGCACGGGATGCCAGGCTCGATGCGGCTTGGGTGTCTTCTGTTGTCATTGTTCAACCCCCTGATAATTCTCGAGTGCCTGGCCGGGCCTATTCGCGGGCGCGCCCGCTCCCACAGGATCACCACAAGCTTCATGACTTGCACCGTACCTGTGGGCATGCCCGCGAAAGGGCCGGCTCAGGCGACACATGATTAAGCCTCAGTGCGAAGTTCGCGACCTAGATTAGGCTCTTCGAGTGAATCTGCGTTCAGGGGTGGATCAGGAACTATCACCACCTGCTGTCAAACAAGAGGGTGGCAGCTGTGCATGGGTTGACAGACCGGTAGGAAAATCCAAAAAAACCGGCGCACACCGTTACCCGCGCTTTCGCCAGAGCCACAATAGGCACCAGCCTTTCCCAGCCTCCGAAGTCAGCATCAGCCCAATCCACACCGAGTTACTGATACTGGAAGCCAGCATCGGCAACAACAGGATTATGGATATCGACGGAACGATAAAAAAGATGCGAAAGGGGAGCGGGTTTACCCGCGAAAGGGCCCGAACAGGCAAAACAACAACTGCCCCCACCCCGCGTGATCTGTTCGACCAACCACCAGGCATCCCGGAGTTCTCAACCCATATCACCCAAACCTATTAACCTGTCCCCCACCCCACCACCCTCCTACACTCGCAGCATCCCGCCTCAGGACCGCGACCATGCCCGAGACCCTGCTCAGCCCCCGCAACCTCGCCTTCGAACTCTACGAAGTCCTCGACGCCGAGGCCCTGACCCAACGCCCGCGCTTCGCCGAGCACAGCCGCGAAACCTTCGATGCGGCGCTATCAACTGCCCGCACCATCGCCGAAAAGTTCTTCGCCCCGCACAACCGCAAGGCCGACGAAAACGAGCCGCGCTACGTGGATGGCCGCGCCGAACTGATCCCCGAAGTGAAACCCGCCGTCGACGCCTTTCTTGAAGCCGGCTTCCTCAACGCCAACCGCGACTTCGAAGTCGGCGGCATGCAGCTGCCGAGCCTGGTCTCGCAGGCCTGCTTCGCCCACTTCCAGGCGGCCAACGCCGGCACCACGGCCTACCCGTTCCTGACCATGGGCGCGGCCAACCTGATCGAGAGCTTCGGCAGCGATGAACAGAAACACCTGTTTCTGCAGCCGATGATCGAAGGCCGCTACTTCGGCACCATGGCCCTGACCGAACCCCACGCTGGCTCGTCGCTGGCCGATATCCGTACCCGCGCCGAACCTGCCGGTGACGGCAGCTACCGGCTCAAGGGCAACAAGATTTTCATCTCCGGCGGTGATCACGAGTTGTCGGAAAACATCGTGCACATGGTGCTGGCCAAGCTGCCGGATGCGCCGCCCGGCGTGAAGGGCATCTCGCTGTTCATCGTGCCCAAGTACCTGGTCAACGAAGATGGCAGCCGTGGCCCGCGCAACGATGTGCTGCTGGCCGGGTTGTTCCACAAGATGGGCTGGCGCGGTACCACCTCCACCGCGCTGAACTTCGGCGACAACGGCCAGTGCGTCGGCTACCTGGTCGGCCAGCCGCACCAGGGCCTGGCCTGCATGTTCCAGATGATGAACGAGGCACGCATCGGTGTCGGCATGGGCGCAGTGATGCTCGGTTACGCCGGCTACCTGTATTCGCTGGAATACGCCCGTCAGCGCCCGCAGGGTCGGTTGCCGGACAACAAAGACCCGCACAGCCCCGCGGTGCCGATCATCGAGCACAGCGATGTGAAACGCATGCTGCTGGCACAGAAGGCCTTCGTGGAGGGCGCCTTCGACCTGGGCCTGTATGCCGCGCGCCTGTTCGACGACACCCAGACTGCCAGCGACGACAACGCCCGCAAGCAGGCGCAGGAGCTGCTCGACCTGCTGACCCCGATCGTCAAATCCTGGCCCTCGACGTTCTGCCTGAAGGCCAATGAACTGGCGATCCAGATCCTCGGCGGCCACGGCTACACCCGCGAATACCCGGTTGAACAGTACTACCGCGACAACCGCCTGAACCCGATCCATGAAGGCACCGAGGGCATCCAGTCGCTCGACCTGCTGGGCCGCAAGCTGGCGCAGAACAATGGCGCCGGCCTCAAGCAGTTGATCCGGTCGATCGCCGCCACCGGCGAGCGCGCCAGCCACCATCCGAACCTCGACCCGCTGCGCCAGCCGCTGGAGCAACTGGTCAACCGCCTACAAGGTGTGACCCTGGCCTTGCTGGGTGACCTGGCCCAGGGCAAAGTCGCCGGAGCCCTGGCCAACTCGGCCCTGTACCTCAAGGCCTTCGGCCACTGCGTGATTGGCTGGCGCTGGCTGGAACAGGCGATCCATGCCGAACTCGGCCTGCTCAAGGGCAAACCCGCCGACCGGGACTTCTACCTCGGCAAGCTGCAGGCCGCGCGTTATTTCCTGACCTGGGAGGTACCTGGCTGCCATAATGAGCTGGCATTGCTCGAGGCGCGCGACGACACTTGCCTCGCCATGCAGGACGAGTGGTTCTAAGGGGGAGCCACCGTGTACACGGAGGCTTCCACATGTTCGATACCAGCGCCCTGCTGCGCCAGCGCTTTGCCGCGCTGCGCAGTACGGCCGAGCTGTTTTCCCTGCGCCATGTGAAACAGTCGCACCAGGCGCTGTCGGTTCGCCGCAACGTCGCGGAACCACCCTTCTTCAGCCAGGACGAGGGCGCCATGCTCACCGTGCGGGTGAATGGCGTGGAAGCCTATGCCGCCACCGCCGACCTGTCCCAGGCTGGCCTGCAGCGCGCGCTGGAGCAGGCCGAGGCGCTGGCCCGGCAGATCGCCCGGTACAACCTGCTGGACCTGCGCGAGCAACCGGTGACCAGCGCACGCCACGACCACATTTCGCCCAACTTCGACCAACCCGTGCCCAACCTTGCCGACTGCCTTGGCCTGCTCGCTGCCGAATCGGCCAGCGTGCCCAAGGACAGCCGCCTGGTGGACTGGCAGGCCAGCCTGGGCCTGAGCCTGGTCGAGCAGACCTACCTGAACTCGGCCGGCGCCGAGCTGCGCCACGCCCAGCGCTTCCTGTTCCCGGGCCTGGGCGTGACCGCCAGCGATGGCCAGGACAGCCAGAGCCGCAGCCTGGGCCGCGACAACTTTGGCCAACAGGGCGGCTTCGAGGTCATCGAGCGCTGCGGCCTGGTCGGCGCTGCCCGCCGGGTGGCCGACGAGGCGCTGCAGCTGCTGCAGGCACCGAATACCCCCAGCGGCCCGCGCGACCTGCTGTTGATGCCGGACCAGATGATGCTGCAGATTCACGAATCCATCGGCCACCCGCTGGAGATGGACCGCATTCTCGGCGACGAACGCAACTACGCAGGCACCAGCTTCGTCAAAGCCGATGACTTCGGCCACCTGCAGTACGGCTCCACGCTGCTCAACGTGACCTTCGACCCGACCATCGGCGAAGAGCTGGCCAGCTACAGCTTCGATGATGACGGCACCCAGGCCAGCAAGCAGTTCCTGATCCGCGATGGCCTGCTGCTGCGCCCGCTGGGTGGTGCGCTGTCGCAGTTCCGCTCCGGCCTCGACGGCGTGGCCAACAGCCGCGCCTGCGGCTGGAACCGTGCGCCGATCGACCGCATGGCCAACCTCAACATCGAGCCGGGCGACCAGAGCCTGGATCAGCTGGTGAAGGGCATCGAGCACGGCATCCTGATGCGCACCAACCGTTCCTGGTCCATTGATGATGCTCGCAACAAGTTCCAGTTCGGCTGTGAATGGGGCCAACTGATCGAAAACGGTGAGCTCAAGGGCATCGTCAAGAACCCCAACTACCGTGGCATCTCCGCGCAGTTCTGGCGCAACCTGGCGGCGGTCGGCGACAGCAGTACCTTCCAGGTGCTGGGCACGCCCAACTGCGGCAAGGGCGAACCCAATCAGGTGGTACGGGTGGGGCATGCCTCGCCGGCCTGCGTGTTCCGCCAGATCGACGTATTCGGAGGAGACGCCTGATGAAACACGCTTTCGAAACCCTGGTCGGGGATGTGCGCAAAGCCCTGCAGACGGGCGAACAGTTCACCCTCGGCTACAGCGCCGAACAGTCGCAATTCGTGCGTTTCAACCATGCCAAGGTGCGCCAGGCCGGCACCGTGAACCAGGCCGGCGCGCAACTGCGGCTGATCCGCGATGGCCGCCAGGCAGAGCAACAGGTGACCTTGAGTGGTGACACGCAACTGGATAGCCAGCGCCTGTTCACGGCCCTGGAGCAACTGCGCCAGACCTTGCCATTGCTGGCGGTCGATCCGTACCTGCGCCTGGACGAAAGCGCCTGGCACAGCCACAGCCAGCAGGAGCAGCCGCTGCCCGAACTGAGCGATGTGCTGACCTTGCTCGAGCGTGAAGCCGGCGACCTGGACCTTGTCGGCATCTACGCCGCCGGCCCCATCTGCCGGGGCTTCGCCAGCTCGTTCGGGGCCTTCGGCTGGCACCAGGCCAACAGCTTCAACTTCGACTGGAGCCTGTTCCACGAAAACGGCGAGGCGGTGAAGGCCAATTATGCCGGGCAAGTGTGGAGCGCCGACGACTTCACCGCACGCCTGCGCCAGGCGCGGGAACAGCTGGGTTTCCTTGGCCGCCCTGCCGTCACGCTGAAGCCTGGCAGCTACCGCGCCTACCTGGCCCCGGCGGCCATGGACGAAATAGCCGGCATGCTGTGCTGGGGCGGTTTTTCCGCACAGGCCCTGGCCACTGGCAACAGTGCCCTGCAGCGCCTGTACAACGGCGATGCGCGGCTGAGCCCGCTGGTGAGTTTCACCGAGCAGGTCAGCGGTTCGCTGAGCCCTGCGTTTTCCGATGAAGGCTCGCCGCGCCTGGATGTGCCGTTGATCCAGCAAGGCGAGGCCCGGCAGCGATTGATCAGTGCGCGCAGTGCGGCCGAGTTCGAGCTGCTGGCCAATGGCGCCGATAGTTACGAGTCGCCGTGTGCGCTGAGCCTGGCAGCAGGTAGCCTGCCGAGCGAGCAAATCCTGGAGCGGCTCGGTACCGGGCTGTACATCAGCAACCTGTGGTACCTGAACTATTCCGACCTGCCGGCGGCACGCATGACCGGGCTGACCCGCTTCGCCACCTTCTGGGTGGAGAACGGGCAGATCCAGGGCCCGGTGAGCACCATGCGCTTCGATGACAGCCTGTACAGCTTGCTCGGCAGCCAGCTGGAGGACCTGACAAGCGAGCGCGAGATGATCCTGTCGACCAGTACCTATGGACAGCGCAGTACCGGGTCGAGTCATTTGCCGGGGGCACTGGTCAAAGGCCTGACCCTGACATTGTGACTGGACTTACCGGCCCTTTCGCGGCTAAAGCCGCTCCCACAGGATCTCCACGGCCCTTGAATGTGGTGATATCCCTGTGGGAGCGGGTTCACCCGCGAAGAGGCCGGCACTGACAAACGAGGAAGTCATGCCCGAACGCACCCCGCTGGACCCTGTCACCGCCCGCTGGATCCCTTGGGTGGTGGCCATCGCCTTTTTCATGCAGTCCCTGGACGGCACCATCCTCAACACCGCACTGCCAGCCATGGCCCGGTCGCTGGCCGAAGACCCGCTGCGCATGCAGGGCGTGATCATCGCCTACATGCTCACCGTGGCCCTGCTGATCCCCGCCTCAGGCTGGATCGCCGACCGCTTCGGCACCAAGCGCATCTTCTTCAGCGCCATCCTGCTGTTCAGCTTCGGCTCGCTGCTGTGCGCCGCCGCCAACAGCCTCGGTTTCCTGATCTTTGCCCGTGTCGTGCAAGGGCTGGGCGGTGCGCTGATGCTGCCGGTCGGGCGGCTAGTGGTCCTACGTGCCTACCCGCGCACCGAGCTGGTGCGCATCATGAGCTTCATCACCATCCCCGGCCTGCTCGGGCCGCTACTGGGCCCTACGGTTGGCGGTTGGTTGGTGGAAATACTGAGCTGGCACTGGATCTTCCTGCTCAACCTGCCGGTCGGCCTGATCGGCTGCTACGCCGTTTGGAAGTTCATCCCCGACCTGCGCGGCGCCGAGCGCACCACGTTCGACGGCCCCGGGTTCCTGCTGTTTGGCGCAGCGATGGTATTGATCACCATCGCCATGGAAGGCCTGGGCGAACTGCACCTGCCGCACCTGCGGGTGATGTTGCTGCTGTTCGCCGGCATGGCCTGCCTGGCGGCCTACTGGCTGCGCGCCGGGCGCGACCCGGAGCCGTTGTTCTCACCCAGCCTGTTCCGCGTGCGCACCTTTGCCATCGGTATTCTCGGCAACCTGTTCGCCCGCCTGGGCAGCGGCGCGCTGCCGTTCCTTGTGCCGTTGCTGCTGCAAGTGGCGCTGGGCTACTCGCCGGCCCAGGCCGGCATGAGCATGATCCCGCTGGCGGCTGCGGCGATGCTGGCCAAGTCCATTGCCCGACCACTGATCGAACGCTTTGGCTACCGCATCATCCTCACCGGCAACACCCTGCTGCTGGGCCTGCTGCTGGCCAGCCTCGGGCTGGTCGACGAGCAGACGCCCTATGCCGTGCTGCTGATTCAGCTGGGCCTGCTCGGGGCAGTCAACTCGATGCAGTTCACCGCGATGAACACGGTGACCCTGATCGACCTCGACGACGCCAGCGCCAGCAGCGGCAACAGCCTGCTGTCGGTGGTCGCGCAGCTGGCCCTGAGCCTGGGCGTGGCATGTGCGGGGGCATTGCTCGGCGGCTTTACCGCAGCCGGAAACGCCGACGGTGTGGAAACCACCTTGGGTGCATTCCAGCTGACCTTCGTCACCATTGGCGTGATGGCCATGCTGGCGGCGGCGATCTTCCTGCAGCTGTCGCCGACGGACGG
The DNA here is from genome assembly GCF_001586765.1 of Pseudomonas sp. ABFPK. Classification (NCBI taxonomy): domain Bacteria; kingdom Pseudomonadati; phylum Pseudomonadota; class Gammaproteobacteria; order Pseudomonadales; family Pseudomonadaceae; genus Pseudomonas; species Pseudomonas sp. ABFPK. The sequence continues at coordinate 41,782 of NZ_LQXW01000003.1, forward strand.
AAGGCGTGCCCGTCGTCCGGAACAACACATGGAGTCGTAGGGCGAATGGCCATGAGGCTGGTAGACTATGCGGCATTTTTCGCTTCGCACCGCAGGCCCGCCTCGTGACCACCGAATCCACCGCCTTTGCCACCTTGCCGCTGTCCACTGCCATGCTGGCCAACCTGGACGCCCTCGGCTATGCCTCGATGACACCGATCCAGGCCCAGAGCCTGCCGGTCATCCTCAAGGGGCAGGACCTGATCGCCCAGGCCAAGACCGGCAGCGGCAAGACCGCCGCCTTCGGCATCGGCCTGCTCAACCCGATCAACCCGCGCTACTTCGGTTGCCAGGCGCTGGTCCTGTGCCCTACCCGGGAGCTCGCTGACCAAGTGGCCAAGGAGCTGCGCCGCCTGGCCCGCGCCGAGGACAACATCAAGATCCTGACCCTGTGCGGCGGCGTTTCGCTGGGCCCGCAGATCGCTTCGCTGGAGCACGGCGCACACATCATCGTCGGCACCCCAGGGCGCATCCAGCAGCACCTGGACAAGGGCACCCTGGTGCTCGACGGGCTGAACACCCTGGTGCTGGACGAGGCCGACCGCATGCTCGACATGGGCTTCTTCGATGCCATCGCCAGCATCATCGGCAAGACCCCGTCGCGCCGCCAGACCCTGCTGTTCTCGGCCACCTACCCGGCCGGCATCAAGCAACTGGCCGCCGACTTCATGCGCAACCCGCAACAGGTCAAGGTCGAGAGCCTGCATGCCGACAATCAGATCGAGCAGCGCTTCATCGAGATCGACCCGCAACAGCGCCTCGAGGCGGTCACCCGCGTGCTCGGCCACTACCGCCCGCAGTCCTGCGTGGCGTTCTGCTTCACCAAGCAGCAGTGCGAGGATGTGGTCGCCCACCTGACCGCCAAGGGCATCGTTGCCCAGGCCCTGCATGGCGACCTGGAGCAGCGCGACCGCGACCAGGTGCTGACCATGTTCGCCAACCGCAGCAGTTCGGTGCTGGTGGCTACCGATGTGGCCGCCCGCGGCCTGGACATCGATGGCCTGGATATGGTCATCAACGTCGAACTGGCACGTGATGCGGAAATCCATGTGCACCGTGTCGGCCGCACCGGCCGTGCTGGCGAGAAAGGCATTGCGGTCAGCCTGGTGGCACCGGCCGAAGGCCACCGCGCCCAGGCCATCGAAGACCTGCAGAAGAGCCCGCTGCGCTGGGACCAGCTGGACAGCCTGAAGCACAAGGGCGGCGAGCCGCTGCTGCCGCTGATGAGCACCCTGTGCATCGCCGCCGGGCGCAAGGACAAGCTGCGCCCGGGTGACATCCTCGGGGCGCTGACCGGTGACGCCGGCATCCCCGGCAAGCAGGTGGGCAAAATTGCGATCTTCGATTTCCAGGCGTTCGTGGCCGTCGAACGGCCGCTCGCCAAGCAGGCGATGCAGCGCCTGAACAGCGGCAAGATCAAGGGGCGCTCCCTGAAAGTCCGCATTATCTAAAGCCATGCAAGGTCCCTGTGGGAGCGGGTTTACCCGCGAATGCGATAGTGGGCTCACTGCCGCCTTCGCGGGTGAACCCGCTCCCACAGGGTTCTGTGTTTCTTTCTTATAAGGTTTACACCGTGCACTCCACCGACGTGATCATCCTCGGCGCCGGCGCCGCCGGCCTGATGTGCGCACAGCTCAGCGCCCGCCGTGGCCGCCGGGTACTGGTGCTCGACCACGCCAACAAACCGGGCAAGAAGATCCTCATGTCCGGCGGCGGCCGCTGCAACTTCACGAACATGTATACCGAGCCAGGCAACTTCCTCTCGCAGAACGCACACTTCTGCAAATCGGCCCTGGCCCGCTACACCCAGTGGGACTTCATCGAGCTGGTGTGCAAGCACGGCGTGGCCTACCACGAGAAGAAGCTCGGCCAACTGTTCTGCGACAACAAGGCCAGCGACATCCTCGACATGCTGCTGGCCGAATGCGACGAGGCCGGCGCCGAGATCCGCATGCACACCAGCATCGAGCAGATCGAGAAGACCGAAAGCGGCTACCTGCTGCAGACCAGCGGCGGCCAGTTCGCCTGCCAGTCGCTGGTGATCGCCACCGGCGGCCTGTCGATCCCGACCCTGGGTGCCACCGGCTTCGGCTACCAGGTGGCCCGCCAGTTCGGCCACACCCTGCTGCCGACCCGCGCCGGGCTGGTGCCGTTCACCATCACCGAGCCCCAACTGAAAGCACTGTGCACCGAGCTTTCGGGCACCTCGCTGGATTGCACCGCCAGCTGCAACGGCACCAGCTTCCGCGAGAACCTGCTGTTTACCCACCGCGGCCTCAGCGGCCCGGCGATTTTGCAGATTTCCTCGTTCTGGGAAGCAGGCGACACGGTCGAGATCAACCTGCTGCCCGACCGTGATGCACTGACCTGGCTGCAACAGATGCAGGCCGAACGCGCCAATGCCGAGCTGAAGACCGTGCTGGGCGAGGTGTTTACCCGCAAGCTGGCCAACTTGCTGGCCGAGCAGTGGTTCGAGTCCCGGCCCATGAAGCAGTACACACCGGCGGAACTGGCACAGATCGCCGAGAAGCTGGCGAACTGGCAAGTGGTACCGGCCGGCACCGAGGGCTATCGCACTGCCGAAGTGACCCTGGGTGGCGTGGATACCCGCGAGGTGTCGTCCAAGACCATGGAATCGCTGAAGAGCCCTGGGTTGTATTTCATTGGTGAAGTGCTGGATGTGACTGGCCATTTGGGCGGTTTCAATTTCCAGTGGGCCTGGGCCTCCGCCAACGCCGCGGCGCAGTTCGTGTAGAGTAGAATCCATTCAGCAGCACGGAATGCTTCTTGCTGGCCCGTGCTGGGAGTGCCGAAATTCGCATGGGGCTGCCATGCAGCCCATTCACGGCACAAGGCCGCTCCTACAGGGGACGCGATCGACTGTAGGAGCGGCCTTGTGCCGCGAATGGGCCGCACAGCGGCCCCAATGACACGGCCTCGAACGGTATTTCTCTGATCACTGCCTAGCAGGCCATCATGTCATCGAGCTCGTTCCGTCAGTCACTGCGTCGCCTGTGGGGTCAAGACAAGTTCAGCTACAGCATCCGGGTCACCATCGCCCTAACCGGCAGCCTCGCCCTGTGCTGGTACCAGAACGAAATGGCCCTGCTGATTCCGCTGTTCCTCGGCATTATCGCCAGCGCCCTGGCCGAAACCGATGACAGCTGGCAGGGCCGCCTCAGCGCCCTGGCCGTCACCCTGGTGTGTTTTGCCATCGCCGCACTGGCGGTCGAACTGCTGTTCCCCTACCCGTGGGTATTCGTCATTGCCTTGGCCTTGGCGGCCTTTTGCCTGACGATGCTCGGTGCCCTGGGCGAACGCTATGGCGCCATCGCTTCAGCGACCCTGATCACAGCGGTGTACACCATGATCGGCGTGGACCAGCGCGGCGGCCAAGTCACCGATTTCTGGCACGAACCGCTACTGCTGGTGGCGGGCGCAGCCTGGTATGGGCTGCTGTCGGTGCTGTGGCAGGCGCTGTTTTCCAACCAGCCGGTGCAGCAGAGCCTGGCCAAGCTGTTTTTCGAGCTGGGCAGCTACCTCAAGCTCAAGGCCAGCCTGTTCGAACCCGTCCGCACCCTAGACGTCGAAGCCCGGCGCCTGGAGCTGGCCCAGCAGAACGGCAAGGTGGTGGCGGCGCTCAACGCGGCCAAGGAAATCATCCTGCACCGGGTGGGCAACAGCCAGCCGAACTCCAAGGTCAGCCGCTACCTCAAGCTGTACTTCCTGGCCCAGGACATCCATGAACGGGTCAGTGCTTCGCATTATCCCTACAACGCCCTGACCGAGGCTTTTTTCCACAGCGACGTGATGTTCCGCTGCCAGCGCCTGCTGCGCAAGCAGGGCTCGTCCTGCCAGGAGCTGGCCCGCTCTATCCGCCTGCGCCAGCCGTTCGTGCTGGCCAGCGGTTACCCCGAAGCCCTCGAAGACCTCAACGCCTCGCTGGAACACCTGCGCACGCAGAACAACCCGGCCTGGCGTGGCCTGCTTCGCTCGCTGCGGGCGCTGGCGGCCAACCTGGCGACGCTCGACCGCCTGCTCAGCGCCGCCAGCAACCCGGACAGCCTGGCCGACACCAGCGATAGCAGCCTGCTCGACCGCTCTCCACGCTCGCTGAAGGACGTGTGGACCCGCCTGCGCACCCAATTGACGCCGACCTCGCTGCTGTTCCGCCATGCCCTGCGCCTACCCCTGGCGTTATCGATCGGCTATGGCATGGTGCACCTGATCCACCCCACCCAGGGCTACTGGATCATCCTCACCACGCTGTTCGTGTGCCAGCCCAACTACGGTGCGACCCGACGCAAGCTGGTGCAGCGGATAGCCGGCACCGCCGTCGGCCTGACAGTGGGCTGGGCATTGTTCGACCTGTTCCCCAACCCGGTCATCCAGTCGTTGTTCGCCGTAGTCGCCGGGGTGGTGTTCTTCGTCAACCGCACCACCCGCTACACCTTGGCCACGGCCGCAATCACCCTGATGGTGCTGTTCTGCTTCAACCAGATCGGCGATGGCTATGGCCTGTTCCTGCCGCGCCTGTTCGATACCCTGGTCGGCAGCCTGATCGCCATCCTCGCGGTGTTCCTGTTCCTCCCCGACTGGCAGGGGCGGCGGCTGAACAAAGCGCTGGCCAATACGCTGGCCTGCGCCAGCGTGTACCTGCGGCAGATCATGCAGCAGTATGCCCATGGCAAGCGCGATGATTTGGCATACCGCCTGGCCCGGCGCAACGCCCACAACGCCGACGCGGCGCTGTCCACCACCCTGGCCAACATGCTGATGGAGCCGGGGCATTTCCGGAAGGAGGCCGACGTCGGCTTCCGCTTCCTGGTGCTGTCGCATACCTTGCTCAGCTACCTCTCGGGGCTGGGCGCGCACCGCGACACGGCCCTGCCGGCGGAGGTGCAGGAGCAATTGATCGAAGGTGCCGGGCAAAGCCTGGCCAGCAGCCTGGACGAGATTGCCAACGGCCTGGCCGCGCGGCTACCAGTGGCGATTCACAGTGATGCCGAAGAGGCGCTGGCCAATGCCCTGGAGCAGATGCCGGAAGAGCTGGACGAGCACCAGCGGCTGGTGCAGACGCAGTTGGCGTTGATCTGCCGGCAGTTGGGGCCGCTGCGGACCTTGGCAGCGCATTTGATCAAGGAAGGTGCACCGGCCTGAGTTGTATATCGCCTGTGCGGGCCTCTTCGCGGGTAAACCCGCTCCCACAGGAACATCACAAATCTCAAGTCCTGTGAGATACCTGTGGGAGCGGGTTTACCCGCGAAGAGGCCGGCACAGGCGATATAGATCAGAAGCCATGCTGGCGCATGAGCCGCGCATAGCTGCCATCCGCCTTCATCGCCGCAATCGCCTGCTCGAACCGCTCGACGATCCGCGCATGCTCCGGGTTTTTCAGGCTGATCAGGATATGCAGGGTATTCTCTCCCAACGGCGGCTCCACCAGCATCACCCCATCGCGTACCTCCGGCAGCTCGCGCTGCAAGTTGTAACGAGCCACGTACTCGTCTTCCACCGCCAGGTCCACCCGCCCCGCCGCCAGCATGCGTACCGCAGAGGGAAAGTTGCGCACCGCCACCTTGTGCAGGCGAGTGTCGCGGTCGAACGCGGGGGAATAGGCGTAATCACGCACCACAGCGATGCTGTAGGGGTACAAATCTGACTGGCGCTTGTAGCGAAACGCCTCGCCCTTGCGTTGCAACAGGCGAATGCGGTTGACCAGGTAGGCTTCGGAAAACTGCCCGATGCTGGCGCGCGAGTCGTTGTACCAGGCGTTGATCAGTACGTCGTAACGCCCCTCGCTCACCCCCAGCAGAGCCCGCGCCCAAGGAGCCTCTTCGACCCCACTGGTGTAGCCAGCCCGGGCCAGCGCCGTGGTGACGATGCTGGTCGCCAGGCCACCGCCCGGCATGCTGGCATCGGTGAACGGCGGCCAATTGTCGGCCACCAGCCGCAGCTTTTCGCGCCCCAGGGCGGGTGTTGCAAGCATCATTGCCAGCAATCCCAACACACAAAACAGTGGCCGCATGCTCACGTCCTTTCGCAATGGAGGGCACACACTGCCGATGAGATTACACAAAGGCGTCGCCGAGGGCAGCGGCCAATAGTGTCATTTAGCCTCTATTTTGGCCGTGGCACGTGCATCATGCGATGATCGACGGTCCACTCAAGGAGTTCGCACCAATGTCCATCGACTGGCTTTGCAAGCACCACACCGATCTCAGCAAGGACCAGCTCTACGCCATTCTGCAGTTACGCACGGAAGTGTTCGTGGTCGAGCAACGCTGCGCCTACCAGGAAGTCGATGGCCAAGACCTGACCGGCGATACCCTGCACCTGATGGGCTGGCAGGATGACAAGCTGGTGGCCTACCTGCGCCTGCTCGACCCGCAATCCCAAGGAGGGGATGTGGTGATCGGGCGGGTAGTGACTGCACCTGCGGCGCGCGAGCTGAAGCTGGGGCATACCTTGCTGCTCAAGGGGTTGGAGGCAGCGGAGCATTGCTGGCCGGGGGTGCCGGTTTATCTGTCGGCGCAGGCGCATTTGCAGGCGTTCTATGCCCGGCATGGGTTCGCTGTGGTGGGCGAGGAATATCTTGAGGACGACATTCCGCATATCGGGATGCGCAAGGGATGAGATCGCCGGGCTGCAAAGCAGCCCGCAGTGGATCAGGGATACCCCAGCACTTCGCGAACCTGCCGCAGGTGCTGGATGATCCACTGTTTGTCGATCGCCCCCCAGTCATGAATGCGGTAATGCCCGGCGTGGTTGCGCGCGCCTTCCTGCTGTTCGAACTCGCAGACGATATCCAGGTCGGCTAGTGCCGCAATGGTGTCCTGGGCGGTGCGCCGGGGCATGCCGGTGGCTTCCATCAGGGCCGGAACGCTGGTCGCGGTCTGGCTGTCGATCAGCCAGGCCACGTACAGGCGGCGGTAGAAGCTGCTCTTGGTCTTGCTCACTTCCATGCTGCGTGGTCCTTAACAGTTGCCCGGCAGCTCCCGATAGGTCAGGTAGACGCGCAGGTCGAATTCCAGTTGGTGGTAGTCCGGCTCCATGTGCTGGCAGAGCTGGTAGAACGCCTTGTTGTGGTCGCGCTCGCGCAGGTGTGCCAGTTCGTGCACCACGATCATGCGCAAGAACTGCGGCGCGGCCTCCTTGAACAGCGAGGCAATGCGGATTTCCTTCTTCGCCTTGAGCTTGCCGCCCTGCACCCTTGATATCGCCGTATTCAGGCCCAGGGCCCGATGGGTCAGGTCAAGACGATTGTCGAACAGCACCTTGTCCAGGTTCGGCGCGCTGCGCAGGTATTGCTGGCGCAAATCCTGGGCATAGCCGTACAACGCCTTGTCGTTCTGCACGTCATGGCGGTCGGGGTAGCGTCGCTGCAGGTACTCGCCGAGACGGTCGCTGTCGATCATCTGCCGCACCTGCTGCTGCAGGTGCGGTGGGTAGGCTTGCAAGTATCGTAATACGGTCATGGGGCTGCATTCGGTGTAACGAAAGCCGATTCTAGCCAATCATGGCCCCGGCCAGGAGAAAATTGCCGGGAAGCTGCTGGCATCCGTGGCGGTCATCGGGTATGCCACCAGGAACCCCTGCACGTACTCACAGCCATTGGCCTTGAGCCAGGCCGCCTGGGCCGGGGTTTCCACCCCCTCGGCGATTACCGTGATGCTGTAGTCGGCGCACAGGCCGATGACGCTGCGCACCAGCGCGGCATCCTCCGCCGAGTCGGGCAGGCGCGCCACCAGGTGGCGGTCGAGCTTGAGGGTATCGATCGGCAGGTCGCGCAACATGCGCAACGAACAGTCGCCGGCACCAAAGTCATCCAGCGCCACCCGCACCCCCAGCTCGCGCAAACGATGTATCTGCTTCACCGCCGCATCGATGTTGTACATCAGCGAGGTTTCCGCCACCTCTACTTCCAACTGCGCCGGGTCCAGCTGGTAAAGCTGGATGACCCGGTGCAGTTCGTCGACCAGGCTGGGCATGGCGAACTGCGCGCGGCTCAGGCTGATACCCAGCACCAGGTCTGCCGGGAAACGCTGGCACCAGGCCTGGCGCTGAGCCGCGCCCTGGCGGTAGATCCAGCTGGCCAGGCGGTTGATCAGGCGCGCCTCTTCCAGCAACGGGATGAACAGCCCCGGCGGAACGTCGCCGACACTGGGATGCTGCCAACGCAGCAAGGCCTCGAAGCCACGCAGGCGGCCATCGTTGAAGCCAACCTGCGGCTGGTAAACCAGAGTGAAGTCTTGTTGCTCCACGGCCGTGCGTACACTGTCCTCGAGCATCAGCCGCGAACGCGCCCGGCCATTGAGCTCCTGATCGTAGAAGCGATACTGCTGGCGCCCGGCTTGCTTGGCCGCGTACATAGCCGCATCGGCCGCACGCAAGAGGCCTTCGACATTGGCGCCGCAATCCGGATAGGTGGCGATGCCGATGCTCACACCAAGGCTCACATCCAGCCCTTCCACCTGGTGGCTGATGGAAATGCGCTCCAGCAACCGCTCGGCATAGCGCCCGGCCTGCTCCGGGTAAGGCAGGCTGTCGAACAGCGCGGTGAACTCGTCGCCGCCCATGCGCGCCAACAACGCTTCACTGCCCAGGCAATCCTTGAGCTGTTCGGCCACCCAGTGCAGCACCCGGTCGCCAGCGTCGTGGCCGAGCGAGTCGTTGATGCGCTTGAATCCATCCAGGTCCATGTACATCAGTGCCTGCGCCTTGTCCGAGCGCTCGTTGCGCAGCAGTGCACCTTCGGCGGCCTGATAGAACCCGCGGCGGTTGAGCAAGCCGGTAAGCGGGTCGGTGACGGCCTGGTATTCCAGCTGCTGGTGCAGGTTGCGCACCACCGACATGTCCAGCACGGTAACCACCATGGCTTGCTGTTCTGTCGGCAGCGGTGCACAAGACAACGCGACCGGCACCAGCTCGCCGCCAAGGGTGCGCAACTGGGCATCGTGCACGCGGAAGATGCGCCGCCCAAGGTAGGCCTGGTAGAACTCCGATTCGCTCCACAAGCAGGCACTGGCCAGTTGCACCAAATCGAGCAGATGGGCGCCCTGCAACTGCTGGACTGGCGCTGACAACAAACGGGAAATGGCCGGGTTGGCAAAGCTGATGATGCCTTGGGCATCCACCACCAGAATGCCCTCGGCAGCGTTCTCCAGGATCGACGCGTTGAACGCCCTGGCCGTTTCCAGTTCACGGGTCAGGCGCTGCAGCATGCGCCGATTGCGCTGCTGGTCGAGCAGGGCCTGGACCTTGGGCTTGAGAATTTGCGGGTCGAACGGTTTGAACATGTAGTCCACGGCGCCACTGGCGTAACCCTTGAGCACGGCCGCTTCGGACTGTTCATTGGCGGTGAGGAAAATGATCGGGGTCAGCCGGGTGCGCTGGCTGCCGCGCATCAGTCGGGCGACTTCGAAGCCGTCCATCTCCGGCATCTGTACATCCAGCAGCACCAGGTCGACATCGTGTTCAAGCAAAGCACCCAGGGCTTCCATCCCCGAGTTTGCCGTCAACACCTGCCAATCCTGACGGGCCAGCAATGCCCGCATGCTGATGAGGTTTTCGGGGTAATCGTCTACCACCAGAAGAACCGAGTTGCCATCCAGTGGCTGAGGGTGAGGTTGAGCGCCATCCATGCTGCTTCTCTATTATGTGACCGACTTCAAGATACGGTTGGATCCACTAGTACTCTAGACCTGAGCGGATAACACGCAATGCAATCAGAACGCTATCAGTGCCTCAACTATACGGTAGCCGACTAACGGTCGCTTTGCCGGGAATATGTGCCCGCGCAAAGTTCTAACACCCAAAAATGAAAAAACCCGCATCGCTGCGGGCTTTTTCATCAATACCAGAAGATCAGTTGATCTTGGCGGCCAGCTCACCTTTCAGGTAGCGCTGGTACATGCCTTCCAGGGAGATCGGCTTGATCTTCGAGGCATTGCCAGCGGTGCCGAAGGCTTCGTAACGAGCGATACACACGTCACGCATGGCCTTGATGGTTTCACCGAAGAACTTGCGCGGGTCGAACTCGCTCGGGTTCTGCGCCATCAGGCGGCGCATGGCACCAGTGGAAGCCAGACGCAGGTCGGTGTCGATGTTGACCTTGCGCACGCCGTACTTGATACCTTCGACGATTTCCTCGACCGGTACACCGTAGGTTTCCTTGATGTCGCCGCCGTACTGGTTGATGATCGCCAGCCACTCTTGCGGCACCGAGGACGAACCGTGCATCACCAGGTGGGTGTTGGGGATGCGCTTGTGGATTTCCTTGATGCGGTCGATGGCCAGCACATCACCGGTTGGTGGCTTGGTGAACTTGTAGGCACCGTGGCTGGTACCGATGGCGATGGCCAGGGCGTCGACCTGGGTCTTCTTGACGAAGTCGGCAGCCTCTTCCGGGTCGGTCAGCATCTGGCTGTGGTCCAGCACGCCTTCGGCGCCGATGCCGTCTTCTTCACCGGCCATGCCGGTTTCCAGCGAACCCAGGCAGCCCAGCTCGCCCTCTACCGAAACACCGCAGGCGTGCGCCATGGCAACGGTCTGCTGGGTAACGCGAACGTTGTACTCGTAGTCGGTCGGGGTCTTGCCATCTTCACCCAGCGAGCCGTCCATCATCACCGAGCTGAAGCCCAGCTGGATCGAGCGCTGGCAGACGTCAGGGCTGGTGCCGTGGTCCTGGTGCATGCACACCGGGATATGCGGGAATTCTTCGATGGCCGCCAGGATCAGGTGACGCAGGAACGGGGCACCGGCGTATTTGCGGGCACCGGCCGAAGCCTGGACGATCACCGGGGAGTCGGTCTTGTCGGCCGCTTCCATGATGGCGCGCATCTGCTCGAGGTTGTTGACGTTGAAAGCTGGTACGCCGTAACCGAACTCGGCGGCGTGGTCCAGCATCTGGCGCATGCTAATGAGTGCCATTGTGTATCTCTCTCCCGACAAGCGTCGTTTGTTTCGTGCAAGCCTGCCGCAGGGGCGGTTGCTGTTCAAGTAGTGTGGGCCACCCTCGCGGCCCGGCCAGTCACGGTGCCTTGCAGCCCCGCCCAATCAGATCGTTGGTTGCCACCCAGTACACCAGGCCTTCTTCGCCCTTGGTATGGAAGGCCAGCATGCCATCGCTGTACAGCGCACCCGAGGCACCCGGCTCGGCCTTGAGCCGGTAGACCTGGTCGCCGCCACCAAGGCGCACATCGACCTGATCGCGCTGCGCATCAGCGAAGCGCCACAGCACTTCAGCCTGAGTGTCGCAGACCCAGCGGGTCCAGTCGTCTGCCGGAGCGGGTTGCGCCGGCCTCAGCAGCGAGCATCCTGCCAGTGTCGCCAGGGCCGTCACGGCCAAAAGCGCTTTCATTACATATCCTCTAGATGACCATGCAGCGGCCGCTTGGTTGCCCGACCCGACGAAATGCCGGGTTCAAGGGCAACCAGGCGCCTTGCGCTGGTGGTCTTCGTCGTACTTTTCCAGGCCTTCCGGGCCCACGCGCTTGCTGATTACCGGCACGGTCTCGGCCTGCCACTCGGACTGGTAGCAACCGCCCTTTGGCGGCTGGGCCGGGTCGGTATCCGAGGCCGGGCTGCCGGCGCATGCGCTCAGCAGGCCGGCCAGCATCATCACAGGCAATTGCTTGACCATCAGGCCGCTCCCTTTGCCAAGCGCCGACGTCATCAGGCCTTGGCCCGCTCTTCCAGGATCGCCACGGCCGGCAGTACCTTGCCCTCGACGAACTCGAGGAAGGCGCCACCGCCGGTAGAAATGTAGGAGATATCGGCGCCAACGCCATATTTGTCGATGGCAGCCAGGGTGTCACCGCCACCTGCGATGGAGAACGCGGCGCTGTCGGCGATGGCCTTGGCCAGCACCTTGGTGCCGTTACCGAACTGGTCGAACTCGAACACGCCGACCGGGCCATTCCACAGGATGGTCTTCGACGACTTCAGCAGCTCCGCGAAGTGGGCTGCGGTTTGCGGGCCGATGTCCAGGATCATGTCGTCAGCGGCAACGTCAGCAATGGCCTTGACGGTGGCTTCGGCGCTCTCGGCGAACTCCTTGGCAACCACCACGTCGACCGGCAGAGGCACGCTGACCTTGGCAGCGATGGCCTTGGCGGTATCGACCAGGTCAGGCTCGTACAGCGACTTGCCTACCGGGTGGCCGGCTGCGGCCAGGAAGGTGTTGGCGATGCCACCACCGACGATCAGCTGGTCGCACACCGAGCTCAGGCTGTTCAGCACATCCAGCTTGGTGGAGACCTTGGAACCGGCAACGATGGCCGCCATCGGCTTGGCCGGGGCCTTCAAGGCCTTGCCCAGGGCATCCAGCTCGGCTGCCAGCAGAGGGCCAGCAGCAGCGACCTTGGCAAACTTGGCAACACCATGGGTCGAACCTTCGGCACGGTGGGCAGTACCGAAAGCGTCCATGACGAACACGTCGCACAGGGCGGCGTATTTCTGCGCCAGCTCGTCGGCGTTCTTCTTCTCGCCCTTGTTGAAGCGCACGTTCTCGAACAGCACCAGGTCACCAGCCTTGACCTCGACACCGTCCAGGTAGTCGGCAACCAGCGGCACGTCGCGGCCCAAGGCATTGCTGAGGTAGTCGGCGACCGGCTTGAGGCTGTTCTCGGCGGAGAATTCACCCTCGGTCGGGCGGCCCAGGTGCGAGCAGACCATTACCGCTGCACCCTTTTCCAGGGCCAGCTTGATGGTCGGCAGCGCTGCCAGGATACGCGCGTCGCTGGCTACCACACCGTCCTTCACAGGCACGTTGAGGTCTTCGCGGATCAGTACGCGCTTACCTTGCAGGTCGAGGTCGGTCATCTTCAACACGGTCATGAATGCAGTCCTTCAGGGCTGTTTGTTGCGGGTTGGGTGGACGACGTGCAGATAGTGTTCGGCAACGTCGAGCATACGGTTGGCGAACCCCCATTCGTTGTCGAACCAGGCCAGCAGGTTCACCAGGCGAGGGCCGGAAACACGGGTCTGGCTGGCATCGACGATCGCCGAATGCGGGTCATGGTTGAAATCACAGCTGGCGTGGGGCAACTCGGTGTAGGCCAGCAAGCCTTTGAGCGGGCCTTCCAGCGCCGCCTCGCGCAGCACCCGGTTGACTTCGGCCGCGCTGGTATCGCGAGCGGTCTGCAGGGTGATATCCAGGCACGAGACGTTGACGGTCGGTACGCGTACCGCTTTGGCCTGGATTCGCCCGGCAAGTTCCGGAAGCAGGCGTTCGATGCCACGCGCCAGACCAGTGGACACCGGGATCACCGACTGGAAGGCCGAGCGCGTGCGGCGCAGGTCTTCGTGGTGGTAGGCGTCGATCACCGGCTGGTCGTTCATCGCCGAGTGGATAGTGGTGATCTGCACGTACTCGATGCCGAATGCCTGGTCCAGCACACGCAGCAGCGGCACGCCGCAGTTGGTGGTGCAAGAGGCGTTGGACACCAGGCGCTCGCTGCCGGTCAGGCAGGCCTGGTTGACGCCGTAGACCACCGTGGCATCGACATCGGCCTCGCTGGCCATCGGCTGCGAGAACAGCACCCGAGGCGCGCCGGCGTCGAGGAAGCGCTGGCCATCGGCGCGGGTGTGGTAGGCGCCGGAGCACTCCAGTACCAGGTCGATGTCCAGGGCGGCCCAGTCGATGCCCTCGGGGGTGGCACTGCGCATCACCTTCACGCAGTCGCCATTGATATGCAGACAGTCGCCATCGACCTTCACCTCACCGGGGAAGCGCCCGTGGGTGGAGTCGAAGCGTGTCAGGTATTCAAGGCTGGCCTGGTCGGCCAGGTCGTTCAGCGCGACGATCTCGAAACCGGCCTTTGCCCCCCGCTCGAACAGCGCGCGCAGGACACAGCGGCCGATACGGCCATAACCGTTGAGTGCAACTTTGTAGGGACGCAGGTGGGGCATAGGTAGCTCTTGAACTCCGGCAGTTGAACGGGGCCGCTGCGCAGCCCATTCGCGGCACAAGGCCGCTCCTACAGGGGACGGCGTACGCAATACCCTGTAGGAGCGGCCTTGTGCCGCGAACGAGGGCCAGAGGCCCTCGCCTTCCTTGTATCAGTCTTCCAGCAGCTCTTCGGCAGTACCGAGGATGTTCTCCAGGGTGAAGCCGAACTCTTCGAACAGTGCCGAAGCCGGCGCCGACTCACCGTAGGTGGTCATGCCGATGATACGACCTTCCAGGCCGACGTACTTGTACCAGAAGTCGGCGTGAGCGGCTTCGATGGCGATACGCGCACCCACTTCCAGCGGCAGCACGGACTGCTTGTAGGCAGCGTCCTGGGCATCGAACACGCTGGTGCACGGCATGGAAACCACGCGCACCTTGCGGCCTTGTTCGGTCAGCTTGGCGTGCGCCTGAACAGCCAGGCCAACTTCGGAACCGGTGGCGATCAGGATCAGCTCAGGCTCGCCGGCGCAGTCCTTGAGCACGTAGCCGCCGCGGCTGATGTCGGCGATCTGCTGGGCGTCGCGGTCCTGGTGCTGCAGGTTCTGGCGCGAGAAGATCAGCGCCGAAGGGCCGTCCTTGCGCTCCAGAGCGCTTTTCCAGGACACGGCGGATTCCACCGCGTCGGCTGGGCGCCAGGTGTCCAGGTTCGGCGTGCTGCGCAGGCTGGTCAGCTGCTCGATCGGCTGGTGAGTCGGGCCGTCTTCGCCCAGGCCGATGGAGTCGTGGGTGTAGACGTGGATCACGCGCTGCTTCATCAGTGCCGACATGCGCACGGCGTTGCGGGCGTATTCCATGAACATCAGGAAGGTCGCGCCGTAAGGTACCAGGCCACCGTGCAGGGCAACGCCGTTCATGATGGCGGTCATGCCGAACTCGCGAACGCCGTAGAACACGTAGTTGCCGCTGGCGTCGTTGGCTTCGACACCCTTGCAACCCTTCCACAGGGTCAGGTTGGAACCGGCCAGGTCTGCCGAACCGCCGAGGAACTCCGGCAGCAGCGGGCCGAAGGCGTTCAGGGCGTTCTGGCTGGCCTTGCGGCTGGCGATGGTTTCGCCCTTGGCGGCCACTTCGTTGATGTAGGCCTGGGCCTTCTCGCTGAAGTCGGCCGGCAGCTCGCCGCTGTCACGGCGCTTGAACTCGGCAGCCAGCTCCGGGTAGGCCTTGGCGTAGGCGTCGAAGCGCTGGTTCCAGTCGGCTTCAACCTTGGCACCGGCGGCCTTGGCGTCCCACTCGGCATAGATGTCGGCCGGGATTTCGAACGGGCCGTGGTTCCAGTTCAGTTCCTTGCGAGCCAGGGCGATTTCGTCGTTGCCCAGCGGTGCGCCGTGACAGTCTTCCTTGCCCTGCTTGTTCGGCGAGCCGAAACCAATGATGGTCTTGCAGCAGATCAGGGTCGGGCGATCGCTCTTGCGGGCGGTCTCGATGGCGGTCTTGATCTCGTCGGCGTCATGGCCGTCGACGTTGCGGATCACCTGCCAGTTGTACGCTTCGAAGCGCGCCGGGGTGTTGTCGGTGAACCAGCCGTGCACTTCGCCGTCGATGGAAATGCCGTTGTCGTCGTAGAAGGCGATCAGCTTGTTCAGGCCCAGGGTGCCGGCCAGCGAGGCGACTTCGTGGGAGATACCTTCCATCATGCAGCCGTCGCCGAGGAACACGTAGGTGTTGTGGTCGACGATGTTGTGGCCGTCACGGTTGAACTGGGCAGCGAGCACTTTTTCGGCCAGGGCAAAGCCCACGGCGTTGGCGATACCCTGGCCGAGCGGGCCGGTGGTGGTCTCGACGCCTGGGGTGTAGCCGTATTCCGGGTGGCCCGGGGTGCGGCTGTGCAGCTGGCGGAAGCCTTTGATGTCATCGATGGTGACGTCGTAGCCGGTCAGGTGCAGCAGCGAGTAGATCAGCATCGAACCGTGGCCGTTGGACAGTACGAAGCGGTCACGGTCGGCGAAACTCGGGTTGCTCGGGTTGTGCTTCAGATAGTCGCGCCAAAGCACTTCGGCGATATCCGCCATGCCCATGGGGGCACCTGGGTGGCCGCTGTTGGCCTTTTGCACGGCATCCATGCTGAGGGCACGAATGGCGTTGGCACGTTCACGACGGCTGGGCATCGCTGATCTCCTGGGGGGCTTGAATAGGTGGTGTCACGAAAAAAGGCGGCCATTTTCGCCCACTGGGGGGGCTTGGGGCAATGACGTATGGTCGCAGTCGGGGGATTTTCCTGCGATTGGCATTCAATTCGGGGTAAAACCGGGAGAACCACCCCACTCATCACTCAATATCAAAACTTTTTGATATTGCCCTTGCTAGGGCAACGATGCCTGTCTAGACTGCCGCACCATGAACCTCCGTGCGCAATCGATCCCCGAGCAACGCGAAGCATTGGCTGCCCTGTGCAAAGCCAGTGGCGACGAGTTGCGCCTGAACGTATTGCGCGCCCTGGCCAACGACTCGTTCGGCGTGCTGGAGCTGGCGCAGATCTTCGACGTGGGCCAGTCGGGCATGAGCCACCACCTTAAAGTACTGGCCCAGGCCGAGCTGGTGGCGACCCGCCGCGAGGGCAATGCCATCTTCTACCGCCGCGCCCTGCCCGACAGCTTGCGCCTGGGAGGTCGACTGCACGCGGCGCTGCTCGAAGAGGTGGACAACCTGACTCTTCCGCCTGACGTGCAGGCGCGCATTGCCCAGGTGCAGCAACGCCGCGCAGCCACCAGCCAGGACTTCTTCCTGCGCGTGGAAGAGAAGTTCCGCGCCCAGCAAGACCTGATCGCCGGCCTGCCGCAGTACCGCGAAAGCCTGCTGGCGCTGCTCGACAAACTGAATTTCGACCCGGCCGCCAGCGCCCTGGAGGTCGGCCCCGGTGACGGTGGCTTCCTGCCCGACCTGGCCCGGCGCTTCGCCCAGGTCACCGCCCTGGACAACAGCCCGACCATGCTCGAACTGGCGCGCCAGGTGTGCCAGCGCGAAGGGCTCGACAACGTGAACCTGCAGTTGGCCGATGCACTGGGTGCAACGGATGTGGCCGCCGACTGCGTTGTGCTGAACATGGTGCTGCACCATTTCAGCGACCCGGCCCTGGCCTTGCGCCAGCTGGCCAAACGGGTGAAGGCAGGCGGCAGCCTGCTGGTAACCGAACTGTGCAGCCATGACCAGGGGTGGGCGCGCGAAGCCTGCGGCGACCTGTGGCTTGGCTTCGAACAGGACGACCTGGCCCGTTGGGCCAACGACGCCGGGCTGGCCCCCGGGGACAGCCTGTACGTGGGCTTGCGTAACGGTTTCCAGATCCAGGTCCGCCATTTCCAGCGGACGGCTGGCGACATACACCATCGGTAAATTTCAGGAACCTTCGAGATGAGCGAATACTCCCTTTTCACCTCCGAGTCCGTGTCCGAAGGGCATCCGGACAAGATCGCCGACCAGATTTCGGACGCCGTCCTTGATGCCATCATCGCCCAGGACAAATACGCCCGCGTAGCCTGCGAAACCCTGGTCAAGACCGGCGTCGCCATCATCGCCGGCGAAGTCACCACCTCCGCCTGGGTCGACCTGGAAGAGCTGGTGCGCAAGGTCATCATCGACATCGGCTACAACAGCTCCGACGTCGGTTTCGACGGCGCCACCTGCGCCGTGATGAACATCATCGGCAAACAGTCGGTGGACATCGCCCAGGGCGTCGACCGTTCCCGCCCGGAAGACCAGGGCGCCGGTGACCAGGGCCTGATGTTCGGCTACGCCAGCAACGAAACCGATGTGCTGATGCCGGCACCGATCTGCTTCTCGCACCGTCTGGTCGAGCGCCAGGCCGAGGCGCGCAAATCGAAACTGCTGCCATGGCTGCGTCCGGACGCCAAGTCGCAGGTCACCTGCCGTTACGAAAATGGCAAGGTGGTCGGCATCGACGCCGTGGTGCTGTCGACCCAGCACAACCCTGAGGTTTCGCAGAAAGACCTGCAGGAAGCCGTGATGGAGCTGATCGTCAAGCACACCCTGCCTGCCGAACTGCTGCACAAGGGTACCCAGTACCACATCAACCCGACCGGCAACTTCATCATCGGTGGCCCGGTGGGTGACTGCGGCCTGACCGGGCGCAAGATCATCGTCGACTCCTACGGCGGCATGGCCCGCCATGGTGGTGGCGCGTTCTCCGGCAAGGACCCATCCAAGGTCGACCGTTCCGCCGCCTACGCCGGCCGCTACGTGGCCAAGAACATCGTCGCCGCCGGCCTGGCCGAGCGTTGCGAGATCCAGGTGTCGTACGCCATCGGCGTGGCCCAGCCGACCTCCATCTCGATCAACACCTTCGGTACCGGCAAGGTCTCCGACGACAAGATCATCCAGCTGGTGCGCGAGTGCTTCGACCTGCGTCCTTACGCCATCACCACCATGCTCGACCTGCTGCACCCGATGTACCAGGAAACCGCTGCCTACGGTCACTTCGGCCGTACCCCGCAGCAGAAGACGGTCGGCGACGACACCTTCACCACCTTCACCTGGGAGCGTACCGACCGCGCCCAGTCGCTGCGTGACGCTGCCGGCCTGTAAGTTTCCTACAGCGCCAGGCGAAAGCCCCTGCCGAGCAATCGGCAGGGGCTTTTTTGTGACATATGGGCTGACAAACGCTGCATGGCGACGCGCACGCTACCTGCCTAGGCTGAGGGCTCCCACCTGCCATGCAAGGATGCTGGCCATGCCGCTCATGCTGCTGTTCGCCCTGATGTTGACGTTGAATGCTCCCCTTGTCCGTGCCGCCACATGCCCCACCTGGAACCCGCAACAAGTCGAGGCTGAAGTGAGCCGACTGCGCGCCACGCTTGCCCGCTGGGACGACCATTATCATCGTCAGGGCATCGCATTGGTGGCCGATGAAATATACGACCAGAGCCGCCAGCACCTGGCGCACCTGCAGCAATGCTTTGGCATCACGACTACCCCGTCCCCGCTGGCCAGCGCTGGCGGGCCAATTCCGCATCCGGTGCCGCACACCGGCGTCGACAAGCTGGCCGACCGTCAGGCTGTAGAACGCTGGCTGGCCGGCAAGGCAGATGTTTGGGTGCAACCAAAGGTCGATGGCGTAGCAGTCTCCCTCATCTACCGAAAGGGCCGGCTGGTGCAGTTGATCAGCCGGGGGGACGGCGTGCAGGGGCACGACTGGAGCCGCCACATCCCCCTGCTCGACGCAATCAACCGGCAGCTGCCCCAGACCATTGACCTGCAACTCCAGGGCGAACTGTACCTGCGCCTGGACGCGCATGTGCAAGCCCGGGCAGGCAGCGCCAACGCCCGAGGGACGGTAGCCGGGCTGCTGGCTCGCAAGCAGCTGGGTCGTGAGCAAGGTGAGCGCATCGGCCTGTTCGTGTGGGACTGGCCGCAAGGCCCCGAGCAGCAGGCCGAACGCCTCGCGAAGCTGGCGGAACTGGGCTTTGCGCACAGCCAGGATTACAGCGTCGCCATAGAAACAGCGGACGATGCAGCGCACTGGCGTGAGTACTGGTACCGCTCACCCCTGCCTTTCGCCACCGATGGCGTGGTGTTGCGCCTAGGCGTCCGGCCTCCGTCCGAACGCTGGCAGGCCAAGGCGCCCTACTGGATCGCGGCGTGGAAGCACCCGTACACGCAGGCCTTGGCCGAAGTGCGCGACGTACGCTTCCGCGTCGGCCGTACCGGCAGGGTTACGCCAGTCTTGCATATACTGCCGGTTACCCTGGATGACCGGCGAATCACCCAGGTGAGCCTGGGATCGCTGGCACGTTGGCTCAAGCTCGACATCCGCCCCGGTGACCAGGTGGCCGTCAGCCTTGCCGGGCTGACCATCCCACGCCTGGAGCAAGTGGTGCACCGCGCCGCCGAGCGCCAACCGGTGATCGCACCAGCGCCCGGCCAGCATCATGCCCACAGCTGCTGGCAGATCAGCGAAAGCTGCGAAGAGCAGTTCATTGCTCGTCTCACCTGGCTCAGCGGCAAGCAGGGGCTGGCCCTGCCGCGCACCGGCCCTGGTACCTGGCGCCGACTGGTGGCTGCAGGGCTGGTGACCTCGATGACCGACTGGCTGCATCTGGATGCCGAGCGCCTGGCCCAGGTAGCGGGTATCAGTGACACAACGGCTTCGCAGTTGCTGGGCAGTTTCGACCAAGCCCGCTCACGGCCTTTTGCGCAATGGCTTCGCGGACTCGGCGCGCCTACACCCACCGGCATGCAGGTAACAGGCGACTGGCTGGAGCTGGCTGCCCGCACGAATCTTGAATGGCAAGCCATGCCCGGTATCGGCGAAAAGCGCGGGCAACAGCTTGCTGGATTTTTTGCAACCACCGAGGTTCAAGCCATTGCAACGCAACTGGCCACGGCAGGGATCGATGGATTCCGGATCGACAGGCAAAGCATCGAGCAATGATTATTTACCAATTTACCTGTAGGAAAACCCCGAGATTAAGCCGGAAAACCCCAACAAGGGTTTCTAAATGAGCAAAACCAAGGCAGGATTTCCCCCAACTTTTGCTGCCCCGCCCCCTCAAGGAGGCTTTTCATGAAACGTATTTCGACCCTTTTCCTGATCGCGACACTGGGCCTGCCCGCTGGTGCCGTACAAGCCGCCCAGCCGGACGCCGGCCTGACCGGTTGCGCCGCCAAGCGTAGCGCCATCGAGAACCAGTTGAAGATTGCCCGTGACCACGGCAACAACGAACAGGCCGCAGGGCTTGAAGAGGCACTGCGAGGGGTCGACAACTGCACCGATGCCAGCCTGCGCAAGGAACGTGAGCAGAAGGTGCTCGACGCACGTCACGAAGTGGCGCAGCGGGAAAAGGACTTGAAGAAAGCCGAGAAGAAAGGCGATTCGGAGAAGATCAACAAGCGCAAGGACAAGCTGGCCGAGTCGCGCAAGGAACTGCAGGAAGCGGTGGAGGATCTGGATCGCTGACAGAGATTCGAATACTGCGTTGCCTTTACTGGCCTCATCGCCGGCAAGCCGGCTCCCACAGGTACTGCATTGCACTTGAGGGCAGCGTGATACTTGTGAGAGCTGGCTTGCCGGCGATGAGGCCGCAACAGGCCATCAATGATTACGAAACTCGATATGACAGGCCTTGCAAGCCGCTTCGACCTTGTCCATCGGTGCCTTCAACTGCGCAGCGTCCAGCGGCTGGTCGCGGGTGACGTCGACCAGTTCGCCAGTAACGCCTTCCAGCTGGCGGGCCAGGTCATGAAAGCGCGTCTGCCGCTCCCATACCTCGGCACGCGCACTACTGTCGCCACTATCACGCGCCTGTGGGAAGTGCTGCCAGGGCTGGTGCGAAAGGTTGTCCAGCTTCAGCGCACCGTCGGCAAACTTCACCCCGTCGAACGGCAACCGTCCACGCAACATGCCGCCCAGGTCTTCGCTGGTCTTGAGCATGTCCTTGAAGATCACCTTGCGCTTGCCCAGCGGGGAGTTCGGGTCAACCCGGTCACAACCACCCAGGGCCAGTGCTGCCAGCAGAACAACGGTCAATCGCTTCAACATCACGGTCACTTCGGCCTACGCAAATGGGCGGCCAGTATCGCTGCCAAGCGGCGAAAGACCAATAGCCACATAAAAAACAGGGGCGAATATCCGTGTTCACCCATGACAGGAACGTACTCATGAAATCTGCCCTGCGCCATCTGGCCTGGACACTCCCGGCACTGGCCCTTCTGGCCGGCTGCAACGGTGGCGAAAGCGCCAAACCCGAGCCCCATGCCATCGCCACCTACGCCAATGCCACATGGCAGGACCTGCCTGCCGTCAACGACAGCGACCTGGTGGCTGGCTTCCAGGCCTGGCGCAACGGCTGTGAAAAGCTAAAGCGCGACACCGTCTGGGCCAGCACCTGCGAAGCAGCCACCAGCGTGCCCGACAATGCCTTGCAGGTGCGTGCCTTCCTGCAACAGAACCTGCAGGTATACGGCCTGCGTTCGGCCGAGAATAACGCCAACGGCCTGATCACCGGTTACTACGAACCGGTCTACCCTGGCAGCCTGAGCCAATCGGCAACCAACCACGTGGCGGTCTACGGCATCCCCGACGACATGATCGTGGTCGACCTGGCCAGCGTGTACCCCGAACTCAAGGGCAAGCGCCTGCGCGGTCGCCTCGATGGCCGGGTGCTCAAGCCCTACGACACCGCCGAGGTGATCAACCGTGACGGCGTCAAGGCACCGGTGCTGGCCTGGCTGACCGACCCGATGGACCTGCAGTTTCTGCAGATTCAGGGTTCCGGCCGGGTACAACTGGAGGACGGGCGCCAGCTGCGCCTGGGTTACGCCGACCAGAACGGCCACCCCTATCGGCCGATCGGGCGCTGGCTGGTGGAACAGGGCCAGTTGAAGAAGGAAGAAGTGAGCATGGGCGCCATTCATGCCTGGGCCCAGGCCAACCCACAACGGGTGCCGGAACTGCTCGCCAGCAACCCCAGCTACGTGTTCTTCAGCACCCGCCCGGACAGCAACGAAGGGCCACGCGGTTCGTTGAACGTACCGCTGACCGCTGGCTACAGCGTGGCCATCGACCGCAAGGTGATTCCGCTGGGCAGCTTGCTGTGGTTGTCCACCACTCGCCCGGACGGTACGCCGGTGGTACGCCCGGTGGGGGCCCAGGATACCGGCGGGGCAATTACTGGCGAGGTGCGCGCCGACCTGTTCTGGGGCACTGGGCCGGAAGCTGGAGAACTGGCCGGGAACATGAAGCAGCAGGGGCAGATCTGGATGCTGTGGCCCAAGGGCAAGCCGCTGCCCGAGGTGCCGAAAGTACCTTGATCGGCGGTGGATTCTTCGCGGGCGAGCCCGCGAAGAAGGCGACGCGGTATCAGATGGAAACCACGAAGAAAGCCACAATGATCGCCAACCCGGCAAACCACACCAGCGATCGCAGCATGGCCCAGTCGGCCAGGTAACAGATGATGTACAGCAGCCGGCTGGTGATGTACATCACCCCCAGCACATCCTGGGTCACCTGCTCGGCATTGCCGACGATATCCGCCACCAGCACCGCCGCGGCAAATGCCGGGAAGGCCTCGAAACTGTTCTGTTGGGCAGCATGCGCGCGCCGCGGCAGCCCGGACAGGGTATCCAGGAAGGCACGCGGGTCGTGGTTGTCGCGCAGTCGGAAGCGGCCACTACCGGCCTTGGCTATCAACGCGCACAGTGGCGGCAAGAGCAGCGCGATCAGGATGCACCACAGGGCAACAGTCATGGACAGGACTCCTTGTTCAGTCTTCGGGTCAAAGCTTCATTACCAGCATGCCGGCCAACACCAGCCCGCAAGCTAGGAGTCTCGGCCCGCCAAAAGGTTCTTTCAGGTAGCGCATGCCCAGCAGCACCACCAGAATCACACTCAACTCGCGCAACGCCGCCGCTTCGGCCACCGACCCCAGGTGCATGGCCCACAGCACCAGCGCGTAACTGAGCAGTACACACAGCCCCACCGCCAGCCCCAGGCGCCACTGAAGGCGCCAGAACAAGATGAATGGCGCACGTCGGGCCACGCTGGCCAGCAACGGGAAGGGCCAGGCACTGAGCAAGGTCAGCCATACCAGGTAATCCCAAGGCTTGCCCCACAAGCGCACGGCCTGGCCGTCGAACCAGGTGTAGCAACCAATACACAGGCCAATCAGGACAACCACCGGCAGCATCGACCAGGGCAGCCGGTCACCGCCACCGCCCTGCCACAACAGGCAGGCCATGCCACAGGGGATCAGCAGGATGCCGATGATCTGCTGCTGGCTCAGCGATTCGCCGGCAAAGGCCAGGGTCAGCCCCAGCACCACCAACGGCGACAGCCCGCGCATCAGAGGATAGACCAGCCCCAGGTCGCCCACGCGGTAGGCCTGGATCAACAGGAAGCGGTACAACTGCTCGGCCAGCGCCGAAGCCAGCAGCCAGGGCCAGATGTTGGCCGGCGGTACCTCGACGAAGGGCACCGCCAGCACCGCGAAGGCCAACGCCACCGTATCCATGCTGGCGATCACCAGCAGGCGCTCGCCGCTGAATTTGATCAGGGTATTCCAGGTCGCATGCAGCAGGGCAGCGACCAACACCAGGGAAGTAGCCAGCACGCCTTCTTATCCTTGTGGCTTTTTATGGCTGGGACTATATAGCGTTCGAGGGCCACTGTGCGGCCCAATCGCCGGCAAGCCAGCTCCCACCTCGACCGCGTCGCTTTCAAGGTTGATGCAGTACATGTGGGAGCTGGCTTGCCGGCGATTGGGCTGCGTAGCAGCCCCTTGGATGGGAACGTTTCAAACGAATCCGGTCAAACCCTGTGTCCCGAACCCCGCGCCAGGTCATCAAAGAACTGCCCGAGCCATTCGGGTTACGACTTGGAAGCCACTGTTACAGGATTCGGGATGCTTGAACTAGTTGCCGCGTTTATCTGCCTCACCACACTCCTTACCTATGTAAATTACCGTTTCATCGGCCTGCCCCCTGCCATCGGTGTGATGGTCACGGCGCTGCTGTTTTCCCTGATGCTGCAGGGCTTGAGCCTGATCGGCTTCCCTGGCCTGGAAGCTCGCGTCGAAGGTCTGATGAACCAGATCGACTTCAATAACCTGCTGATGCACTGGATGCTGGCGTTTTTGCTGTTCGCCGGCGCCTTGCACGTGAACCTCTCCGACCTGCGCAGCTACCGCTGGCCCATCGGCCTGCTGGCCACCGTCGGCGTACTGATTGCCACCGTCGTCATCGGCTACCTGTCGCACTGGGTGTTCGCCCTGTTCGGCTGGCAAGTGCCGCTGATCTACTGCCTGCTGTTCGGTGCGCTGATCTCGCCCACCGACCCGATCGCCGTGCTTGGCGCGCTACGTACCGCCAACGCCTCCAAACCACTGAAAACCACCATCGTCGGCGAGTCGCTGTTCAATGACGGCACCGCGGTAGTGGTGTTTACCGTGTTGCTGGGCATCATCCAGTTGGGCGAGACGCCGAGCATGACCGACACGGCGCTCCTGTTCGCCCGCGAGGCCATCGGCGGGGTGCTGTTCGGCGGCCTGATCGGCTATGCCACCTACCGCATGATCAAGAGCGTCGAGCAATACCAGGTGGAAGTGATGCTGACCCTGGCGCTGGTCATCGGCGGCTCGGCAATGTGCTACGAACTGCACGTTTCGGCGCCGATCGCCATGGTGGTGGCCGGGCTGATAATCGGCAACCTGGGGCGCAACCTGGCGATGAACGACATGACCCGTCGCTACATGGACGGCTTCTGGGAGCTGATCGACGACATGCTCAACGCCTTGCTGTTCGCGTTGATCGGCCTGGAGCTGTTGCTGCTGCCTTTCAACTGGATGCACATGGTAGCCGGCGGCGTGCTGGCGCTGGCGGTGCTACTGTCGAGGTTGCTGACCGTGGCCCCGGCGATCGTGCTGCTGCGGCGCTGGCGCCCGGTGCCCAAGGGCACGGTACGGGTGCTGACCTGGGGTGGCTTGCGCGGTGGGGTGTCGGTTGCCCTGGCACTGTCGCTGCCACTGGGCGAAGAACGTGACCTGCTGCTGTCGATCACCTACATCGTGGTGCTGTCGTCGATCCTGGTGCAGGGGTTGAGCATCGGGCGGGTGGTGCGCAAAGTCAGCGCTCAGCCTTGAGAAATTGTGCCGGCCTCTTCGCGGGTAAACCCGCTCCCACAGGATCTGCGCTACCTTTCGGACGGTGAAAAACCTGTGGGAGCGGGTTTACCCGCGAAGAGGCCGGCACCGACAACCGAGATCTATTCGACTGCACTGTCCGGGAACTGGTCCTGGATGTACTTGATCTCGGTCCGCCCATGCGCCGCTGGCAACCCATCCTCGCCAAGGTTGACGAAGACCATCTTGTCGACCGTGAGGATGGCCTTGCGGGTGATCTTGTTGCGCACTTCGCACTTGAGGGTGATCGAGGTACGGCCGAACTCGGTGGCAGTGATGCCCAGCTCGATGATGTCGCCCTGACGCGAGGCACTGACGAAGTTGATTTCCGATATGTACTTGGTCACCACACGCTGGTTGCCCAACTGGACGATGGCGTAGATCGCAGCCTCTTCGTCGATCCAGCGCAACAGGCTGCCACCGAACAAAGTGCCGTTTGGGTTGAGGTCTTCGGGTTTAACCCACTTGCGGGTATGAAAGTTCATCTGTACTCCTGACCTGCCTGGCTAACGTGTAGCAATGATGGCAGAGCGGCCGCTGTCGCTCCATTGAACATCGACTATCGTCGCGATTAATCGACAGAAAACCTTGGGCAAGCCGGCGGGCGCGGCTATAATCTCCGCCGCTTCACATGGCCGCCCTCAGCGGCGCCATGCCCGCCACCCGTCCGAGGGGCGCTGCAGCAGGCTAGGCCTGTCAGGCTCGGATGGGGCGTTGCTCGCTCTCGCGGGCGCTTAACGCACAACGGCGCCCATTCGCACACTACGAATGGAGGCTCTCATGAGCGCTGCAAACATGCCTGCTGGTTTTACCGATTACAAAGTCGCCGACATCTCCCTGGCCGCCTGGGGTCGTCGCGAAACCATCATCGCCGAATCGGAAATGCCTGCACTGATGGGCCTGCGTCGCAAGTACCTGGCCGAGCAACCGCTCAAGGGTGCGAAGATCCTGGGCTGCATCCACATGACCATCCAGACCGCCGTGCTGATCGAAACCCTGGTTGCCCTGGGCGCCGAAGTGCGCTGGTCGTCCTGCAACATCTTCTCCACCCAGGACCAGGCCGCCGCGTCCATCGCCGCCGCCGGTATCCCTGTGTTCGCCTGGAAAGGTGAAACCGAGCAAGAGTACGAGTGGTGCCTGGAGCAGACCATCCTCAAGGATGGCCAGCCATGGGACGCCAACATGGTCCTTGACGACGGTGGCGACCTGACCGAGCTGCTGCACAAGAAATACCCGCAAGTGCTGGAGCGCGTGCACGGTGTGACCGAAGAGACCACCACCGGCGTGCACCGCCTGCTGGACATGCTGGCCAAGGGCGAGCTGAAAGTCCCGGCGATCAACGTCAACGACTCGGTTACCAAGAGCAAGAACGACAACAAATACGGCTGCCGTCACAGCCTGAACGACGCCATCAAGCGTGGTACCGACCACCTGCTGTCGGGCAAGCAGGCCCTGGTGATCGGCTACGGTGACGTGGGCAAGGGCTCGGCCCAGTCCCTGCGCCAGGAAGGCATGATCGTCAAGGTCACCGAAGTCGACCCGATCTGCGCCATGCAGGCCTGCATGGACGGTTTCGAAGTGGTTTCGCCGTTCATCGACGGTATCAACAACGGTACCGAAGCCAGCATCGACAAGGCCCTGCTGGGCAAGATCGACCTGATCGTGACCACCACCGGTAACGTCAACGTCTGCGACGCCAACATGCTCAAGGCGCTGAAGAAGCGTGCCGTGGTGTGCAACATCGGCCACTTCGACAACGAGATCGACACCGCCTTCATGCGCAAGAACTGGGCCTGGGAAGAGGTCAAGCCGCAGGTGCACAAGATCCACCGCACCGGCGCTGGCAGCTTCGACCCGCAGAACGACGACTACCTGATCCTGTTGGCCGAAGGTCGCCTGGTCAACCTGGGTAACGCCACTGGCCACCCAAGCCGCATCATGGACGGTTCGTTCGCCAACCAGGTACTGGCGCAGATCTTCCTGTTCGAGCAGAAGTTCGCCGACCTGTCGCCCGAAAAGAAAGCCGAGCGCCTGACTGTCGAAGTACTGCCGAAGAAGCTCGACGAAGAAGTGGCCCTGGAAATGGTCCGCGGCTTCGGTGGCGTGGTCACCCAACTGACCAAGCAGCAGGCCGACTACATCGGCGTGACCGTCGAAGGCCCGTTCAAGCCACACGCATACCGCTACTAAGCGGCCAGCTTGAAGCTTCAAGCGGCAATCAAAGGCAGACCATGCCGTTGCCGCTTGCAGCTCAAGCATCACGGATCTTGAACGATGCCCAAGCCAGGCCGGCCATAACCGATCTGGCTTTTACTTGCAGCCTGCCGCTTGAAGCTTGCTGCCAGAGGAACGCCCGATGTCCCAGGAACGCCGTTACAGTTTCGAGTTCTTCCCGACCAAGACCGATGCCGGTCACGAAAAGCTGATGGGCGTCGCCCGCCAGCTGGCCGCCTACAACCCGGACTTCTTCTCCTGCACCTACGGTGCCGGTGGCTCGACCCGCGACCGCACGCTGAACACCGTGCTGCAGCTGGAAAGCGAAGTGAAGATACCTGCCGCGCCGCACCTGTCGTGCGTAGGCGACACCAAGGCCGAACTGCGTGCCCTGCTGGCCGAATACAAGGCTGCAGGCATCAAGCGCATCGTCGCCCTGCGTGGCGACCTGCCATCGGGTATGGGCATGGCCAGTGGCGAACTGCGCTACGCCAGCGACCTGGTCGAATTCATTCGCCAGGAAACTGCCGATCACTTCCACCTGGAAGTGGCCGCCTACCCGGAGATGCACCCCCAGGCCCGCAACTTCGAGGCTGACCTGGCCAACTTCGTGCATAAGGTCAAGGCCGGTGCGGACAGCGCCATCACCCAGTACTTCTTCAACGCCGACAGCTACTTCTACTTCGTCGAGCGCGCGCAGAAGCTGGGCGTGGACATCCCGGTGGTACCCGGCATCATGCCGATCACCAACTACAGCAAGCTGGCGCGCTTCTCCGATGCCTGTGGCGCCGAGATTCCTCGCTGGATCCGCAAACAGCTGGAAGCCTATGCCGACGACACCGCCAGCATCCAGGCATTCGGCGAGGAAGTGATCACCCGCATGTGCGAACAGCTGCTGCAAGGCGGCGCACCGGGCCTGCACTTTTACACCTTGAACCAGGCCGAGCCGAGCCTGGCGATCTGGAACAATCTGCAGCTGCCGCGCTGAAATTTTTTGCAAAATCTGTTTAAGATTTGATTAAGGCTTTGGTCATAGACTAAAGCCTTATTCATTTTCCGGTTAAACAGGTCTTGCCTGCCATGCAGCCCCCTCAGCCATTGCGTCCCCAGCTCGTCTACCTGGCTTTTGGCCCGGCAACCTACCATCAGGAAGCCTGCTTCAGCATCATCAGCGCCCTCGCCCATCTGGGCACGGGCGAAGCCATGGACATTCAGGTTTACACCGACAACCCGCAGCCCTATGCCGGTCTGCCGGTCACCGTGCACCTGTTGGACGAAGCCACACGCCAGGCATGGAACGCGCCTCACGGTTATCACTTTCGCAGCAAGCATGTGCTGTTGCGCCAGGTGCTGCAGCAACACCCGCTGGCAGTGCTGATCGACACCGACACCTTCTTCCGCAAGTCGCCGCTGGAGCTGTTCGCTCGGGTAGCCCCTGGCCGCCTGCTGTGCAATGCCATCGGTGCGCGCTACGGCAGCAACCAGAAGTGCCTGCTGTACAAGAACCTGCTGGCCATCCTCGAGTCCAGAGGCCTGGCTGATTGCCAGATGCCACTGGTCAATTCGGGGGTGATCGGCCTCACCGTCGAAGACGCCGGAACCCTGGACCGCTCCATCGCCATGATGGACGAGTTCCACCCCCTGGCTCGCGAAGCGTATACCCTCGAGGAGTTCTGCCTGGCGGTGGCGGCCTACCGCACGCTGGAATTGGCCGAATGCACAGATGTCATCCACCACTACTGGAGCCGCAAGGCGCAGTTCCGCGCCAAGATTCAGGCCTGGCTGCGCAAGCACGGCCACGACCCGCTGAGCCAGGCGGCGCTGGCCGACGTATCCCTGGTCAATGACCAGCTGCCACGGCCGCCGGCCCTGCAACGCCTGGGTTACAAGGCACTGAGCATGACCCTGCCCAGCCACGAGCGCCAGTTCGCCCGCGAGCTGCTTTATGGCTGCTACCCCTATCCCAATGAGTTCGACCGCGCCTGCGCGCCGGCCTGGTGGGACAAGGCCCTGGAAAACCTCAACGCCCGCCATGGCCACGTGGAGCCCGAGCAACTGCGCCAGTGCCTGCGCCACCCGGGGTTGCGCCTGTCGCTGGGCGAGCGGCGCAAGGATATCGAGGCGCACCTGCTGAGGTCATCCCACACTTGAGTGAACCTGTGCCGGCCTCTTCGCGGGTAAACCCGCTCCCACAAGTACATCGCGAGCCTGCAAGCCAGCAGAGATCCTGTGGGAGCGGGTTTACCCGCGAAGAGGCCGGCACAGGGGAACATCATCCTCACTGGCCTTGAACAGGCCGAGCGCGTAATCTCCGGGCATGCCACACATCGCCCGACTGTTCTGGATCCTGTTGCTCGCCTGCCTGAGCCCGCTGGCCCTGGGCGAGCGCCTGCGCCTGGTGACCGACGACTGGGCACCTTATGCGTACCAGCACGACGGCCAACCGCGCGGCATCGACTACGAAGTCACCACACGGGTGTTCGAGCGCCTTGGCGTCGAGGTGGAGTGGGAGTTCCTGCCGTGGAAGCGCTGCCTGGCAATGATCGAGCAGGGCTTGGCCGACGGCATCATGGATATCTTCCAGAACGAGTCGCGCCAGCACTACCTGGTGTACGCCCCCGAGCCCATGTCGGAGGTAGAGTTCGTCCTGTTCCAGGCCCGCACTCGACGCCATGCCGTCAAGACTCTCGATGACCTTGCCGGCCTCACCGTCGGCACCTCACCCGGCTACGCCTACGGTGCCGCTTTCAACGAGGCTGTACATTTCCGGCGCGAAGCTGCACCTACCCATGAAGCCAACTTCGGCAAGCTGATGCTGGGCCGCGTCGACCTGGCAATCACCGACCGCAAGGTCGGCCATTACCAGCTGCGGCATCTGGGCCTCCAACAGCAGGTCGAGGAGCTGCCCCTGGTGATCAGCCGCCAGGCCCAGTACCTGGGGCTGGCGCGCAAGCCGGGGCGGGAAGCACTGGCCCAGGCCTTCGCCGTGGAACTACGGCGCTTCAAGCTGGAACCGGCCTATGCAGCAATCAACAACCGCTACACAGGCGACATCGGAAACATTCTCAACGCCGTTGAGCAGCAGGAAAGCAGCACAGCGCGATAGCTCTGTTATACTCGGGCCTTCCCGCCCGGCTCACGCCCGGACGCTCGGCCTCGCAACAGGCATCCCGATCGGCATCGACGCACTTTCGCGTCCACCCTCTGCTACCCGGATGTGCAGTGAAAGCCCAGCTGGACCGGACGCGATCGCATCCCACCGATGCCCGTCGCGCCAGGCAGAACATCCCAAACGGGCCCAGCCCACACGAGAACAGGATTGCCCATGTCCTTTGCTTCCCTCGGTCTCTCCGAGGCTCTTGTCCGCGCTATCGAGGCTGCGGGCTATACCCAGCCGACCCCCGTGCAACAGCGGGCGATTCCCGCCGTGTTGCAAGGCCGCGACCTGATGGTCGCCGCACAGACAGGTACTGGTAAAACCGGCGGTTTCGCCCTGCCGATCCTCGAGCGCCTGTTCCCGGCCGGCCACCCCGACAAGTCGCAGCGCCATGGCCCGCGCCAACCTCGCGTGCTGGTCCTGACCCCGACCCGCGAACTGGCAGCCCAGGTGCATGACAGCTTCAAGGTCTATGCCCGTGACCTGCCACTGGTCAGCGCCTGCATTTTCGGCGGCGTCGGCATGAACCCGCAGATCCAGGCCATTGCCAAGGGTGTGGACGTGCTGGTCGCCTGCCCTGGCCGCCTGCTCGACCTGGCCGGCCAAGGCAAGGTTGACCTGGCCCACGTGGAAATCCTGGTGCTGGACGAAGCCGACCGCATGCTCGACATGGGCTTCATCCATGACGTCAAGAAGGTCCTCGCTCGCCTGCCGGCCAAGCGCCAGAACCTGTTGTTCTCGGCCACGTTCTCCAAGGACATCACCGACCTCGCCGACAAGCTCCTGCACAACCCGGAGCGTATCGAGGTCACCCCGCCGAACACTACCGTCGAGCGTATCGAGCAGCGCGTCTACCGCCTGCCCGCCAGCCACAAGCGCGCGCTGCTGGCGCACCTGATCACCCAGGGTGCCTGGGAACAGGTACTGGTGTTCACCCGCACCAAGCACGGCGCCAACCGCCTGGCCGAGTACCTGGAAAAGCACGGCCTGACCGCCGCCGCAATTCATGGCAACAAGAGCCAGAACGCCCGCACCAAGGCCCTGGCCGACTTCAAGGCCAACAGCGTGCGCGTACTGGTCGCCACCGACATCGCCGCCCGTGGCCTGGACATCGACCAGTTGCCGCACGTGGTCAACTTCGAGCTGCCGAACGTAGAGGAAGACTACGTTCACCGTATCGGCCGTACCGGCCGTGCCGGGCGTTCGGGCGAGGCCATTTCCATGGTCGCGCCGGATGAAGAGAAACTGCTCAAGAGCATCGAGCGGGTAACCAAGCAGAAGATTCCTGACGGCGACCTGATGGGTTTCGACGCCAGCCAGGTTGAAGCAGAAAAGCCTGAAGTACGCGAACGCCAGCAGAACAATGGCCGTGGTGGCCGTAACCAGCAGGCCCGCGGCGAAGGCGGCAAAGACGCCAACGGCGGCCGCAAGGACAAGGGCAAGGATAAAGGCAAGGCCAAGCAACAGGCTGCGGACAAGCCGGCCGACAAGGAAAAGAGCGGCGACAAGCAACAGCAGCAACGCAAGCCGCGTGACAAGAAGCCACGCCAGCAGCAACAGCAGGCCAGCAACGGCAGCGTGCCGAAAGTGCCTGCCGACCGTGATCCTGAAGAGTTCCTGGACGACGATATCGACAACTTCGGCAACCGTGCCGACTATGTCAGCCCGTACCAGGGCAAGAACCAGGGCCGCAATCGCCGCCCGGGCGCCAATGCCGGCCAAGGTCAGGGCCAGGGTAATGGCCGCAGCAACACCGGTGGCCAAGGTCGCAACAGCGGCCAGCAGCGCAACGGCGGTGGCGGCGAGAAACGTCCAGCCCGCGCTAACAACGGTGGCGGTGCCCGTCGTGATGGGGGTGGCCGTGGCCGCCCGGCCCGTGACGATGCTGCCCGGCAAGAGCCGGCCGTTCGCAACCCGCGCCAGCCGGAAAAACAGCCAGTGATCATCCGCAAGGAATCCAAGCTCGACCGTTACCCGACGCCTGAGCAGCTGGATGACCTGCCGAGCCGCCCGCGCGGTGAGCGCCCGGCGCTGTTGACCCGCAAGGGCTGACAGAAGCACCGAGGGGGCTGCTTCGCAGCCCTATCGCGACACAAGGCCGCTCCTACAGGGTTACGTAAATCCCTGTAGGAGCGGCCTTGTGTCGCGATAGGGCCGCAAAGCGGCCCCCTCAGTTTTCAGCAGGTAAGAATTACTTCTGCTTCACACCTTCAACACTGATATCCAGGTCCAGGGTCTGCGAGGTAGCGCCCGGGCCCTTGATGCCGAAGTCGTTCAGGTTCAGCGTGGTGGTAGCGTTGAAACCAGCGCGCTCGCCGCCCCATGGGTCCTTGCCTTCACCGTTGAAAGTGGCCTTGAAGGTGACCGGCTTGGTCACACCGTGCATGGTCAGGTCGCCAGTCACGTCAGCAGTCTTGTCGCCAGTCGGCTTGACGCTGGTGGAGACAAACTTGGCTTCGGGGTACTTCTTCACGTCGAGGAAGTCGGCGCTGGCAATGTGCTTGTCACGCTCGGCGTGGTTCGACCACAGGCTGGCGGTTTTCAGGTCGACGTTGATCTTGCTGGCTTCAGGCTTTGCACTGTCCCAGGTGAAGTTGCCGTCGAAGTCCTTGAAGGTACCGTGAATGAAGCTGTAGCCCAGGTGGCTGATCTTCCAGTCAACGAACGCGTGCTGGCCTTCCTTGTCGATCTTGTACTCGGCAGCCATGGCCTGGCCGGCGGAGAGCAGAGCGGTACCGAGCGCCAGAGCGGCAAAAGTCTTTTTCAACATCCTTACTTCCTTCCTTTGCAATTGAGGTTGAGAGTCAAGCTTTGCGGCCCAGCATGCGGGTCAGGGTCGCGTCACGGTCGATGAAATGGTGCTTGAGCGCTGCCAAGCCATGCAGCACGGCAAAAATCACCAAGCCCCAGGCCAGCCAGAGATGGATCACGCCTGCCAGGTCTGCCTGGTCGGGCAGGTCGCTGACGAGTGCCGGCACTTCGAACAGGCCAAACACCGGAATGCCGACACCGTCGGCGGTAGAAATCAGATAACCGGCAATCATTACCGCGAACAGCCCCAGGTACAGGGCCAGGTGGCCCAACTTGGCTGCCAGGCGGGTAAGTGCGCCGTGGTTGGCCGGTGCCGGTGGTGGCGGGCTGATGAAGCGCCAGACCACCCGCAGCAGCATCACCGCCAGCAGCACCAGGCCAATGCTTTTGTGCAGGTCCGGGCCGGCCTTGCGCCAAGGGCTGTAGTAGTCGAGGCCGACCATCCACAGGCCCAGGCCGAACAGGCCGAAGACTGCCAGAGCCACGCCCCAGTGCAGGACGATGCTGACCACGCCGTAGCGAGAAGATGAATTGCGCAGTTGCATGTTGACGTGTTTCCCCGTGAAAGCTGTGCACAGACTAACGCGTAACGCATCGAATAAAAGCGTAAAAAATTGCTTTGGATTATCGAGAAATCCGATATGTATTCTGTAAGCTTCCCATTAAGGAAACATTAACGATAGACGGAGCGTTCGCGGTTGCCAGTGCCGCCTCTTTCGCAGCACAAGGCTGCTCCTACAGGACGGCGCAGTACTTGTAGGAGCAGCCTTGTGCTGCGAAGAGGCCAGCACTGGCAATAAATCAACCCGCCTTGGCTTGGGTATTGGCTACAGCTTTCTTGGCCGGCTCGGACTTGGCAGTTGCCTTCTTGGTCTGGGCTGGCTTGTGCGCCGGTGCACGCTTGGCAGGTGCAGCCTTGGTAGCAGCAGGCTTGGCCGCCGCTTCCTTGACCACTGGTGCTGGTGCAACCGGGGCCGGCGCAGCTTGCGGGGCTGGCACAGGTGCTGGCGCCACTTCCTCGGCCTTGGCAATCGGCTCGGCCTTCACCTCAGGCTTGTCCGCCCCACCAAACAGGCGCTTGAAGAAGCCCGGCTTATCCTGCTTGGCCTCATCGACCGGCTTCGGCTCGGCCTTGACCGGGGCCTTGTCAGCCTTGTCGCCCTTGTCGGAAGAACCACCGAACATGCTGGAGAAGAACCCGCCCTTGCTCTCCTTGGCCGCCACGGCGCCTGCAGCTGCTGCCGCCGCCACCGGTGCCGCCTTGGCCGGGTCGAACGACTTGCCGGCCAGCAGGTCCTGCACCTGGCTGGCCGCGCGCTGGCCACTGCGCAGGGCGCCTTCCAGGGTGCCTGGGTAGAGGGCGTCGGTATGCTCACCGGCAAAGGTGATGCGCTGCACCGGGCGCTCCCACAGGCGCCAGTACTTGCTGATCTGGCCCGGGCCATAGGCCAGGTAGGCGCCGCCGGTACCGGCGTCGGTGCTGTAGCGCTTGACCTCGTAACCGGTGAACGAGCCACGGGCCTGTGGATAGAACGCATGCAGGCGGATCAGCACCTGATCGACCATCTGCTTGTCGCCGAACGCTTGCAGCAGGCGGGCGTTGTCGCCCGACAGGTTGATCACCACGTTGGCGCCACCCTTGAGCGCGGGTTCGATCCACAGCATGCCCAAACCTGCGTTACTGAAGATTTCGCCCGACATGCGCGCCCGGCTTTCCCACACCGGCTTTTTGAACTTGAGCATCAGCTGGTCGCGCCAGCCATAGTTGGTACCCTTCAACGCCGCCAGGTGCTGGCTGTCCAGGCCCGGAGTCATCTGGATCTTGGCCAGGGCGCGCAGGGGCACGGCCATGACCAGGTAATCCGCCTGGTAGCCGACGCTGCCGACCTTGACCGTGACACCGTCCTTGTCCTGGACGATGGAGGTCACGGGCGAACTGGTCTTGATGGTCTTCAGTTGCTTGACGAACGCTTGGGCCAGCACCGGGCTGCCACCGGGCAGGCGCGCGGCACGCAGGTCACGGTCGCTGACGCCGCGATACACGCGGTTCTGCTGGGCAAAATACAGCAGCGACAGGCGCGATGGCTCATCGTAGCGGGTACGGATCTGCTGGTTGACCAGCTGGCGGGCGGTGGTCGGCAGCTGCAGCTTGTCCAGCCAGGTGGAGACGTTGATCTGGTCGAGGGCGAACAGCGTGCTGTTGGCTTGCGGGTTCAGCGGGTCTTCGATCGAACGGGCCAGGTCATCGAGGGTTTTCTCGTAACGCTTGAGCGCCTCGGCGGTGGCCGGCTGCTTGGTAGCCAGGTCGGTGGCACTGAAATACTCGCCGTCAATCAGGTAACCGGGGGTACGCACGAATTCCGGTGCCGGCAGTGTTTCAAGTTTGAAACGGTCGAGGTACTGGTTGAGCACCGGCTGCGCCTTTGCGTTGCCGATCCACTCGCTGGTAGCCAGGCCCGAGCGCCCGCCCATGCCCGGCTTGGCTTCCAGCAGCGTCACCTGCCAGCCTTTGTTCTGCAGCTCGTAGGCGGCCGTCAGGCCCGCCAGGCCGCCACCCACGACGATCGCCGAAGGTGTCTTGTCCTTTGCCAGCGCGGCGCCGCTGGACACACCAATCAATACCAACGCGCACAGGCGCACCCAAGCAGCAGCCATGTCGGCGAACTCCGAGTCAGGGGGTTACAGAAACGTGGAGAGGCAGGAATGCCCCGGGAGAGATGCGTTAAGAATACGTCAGGTCTACCGACCCTGCCAGCGCAGTGACATCAAGTCCTTTTCGCCACTGACATTTTTGCCTGCAGCGTTTCCACGCGGTAGCAAGCGTAGCTGGCAACCCGATGAACAGCGGCGGTTGTCCTGCCCTGCGGCATTGCTTAGGCTTACGCGGTCGAACCAAGCCGCAAAGCCAGGAGAAGTGCCCATGGGCCTCAATGATCAGTGGATGCAACGCGACCTCAAGGTCCTGTGGCACCCCTGCACCCAGATGAAAGACCACGAGCAGCTGCCGCTGATCCCGATCAGGCGCGGCGAAGGCGTGTGGCTGGAAGACTTCGAAGGCAAGCGCTACCTGGATGCGGTGAGCAGCTGGTGGGTCAACGTGTTTGGCCACGCCAACCCGCGTATCAACCAGCGCATCAAGGACCAGGTCGACCAGCTGGAGCACGTGATCCTGGCCGGTTTCAGCCACCAGCCGGTGATCGAGCTGTCCGAGCGCCTTGTAGCCATGACCCCGGCCGGCCTCGACCGGGTGTTCTATGCCGACAACGGTTCGTCGTGCATCGAAGTGGCGCTGAAGATGAGCTTCCACTACTGGCAGAACGTCGGCAAGCCGGGCAAGAAGCGCTTCGTCACCCTGACCAACAGCTACCACGGCGAAACCATCGCCGCCATGTCGGTCGGCGATGTGCCGCTGTTCACCGAAACCTACAAGGCGCTGCTGCTCGACACCCTCAAGGTGCCCAGCCCCGACTGCTACCTGCGCCCCGAAGGCACGAGCTGGGAAGAGCACTCACGCACCATGTTCCAGGCCATGGAACAGACCCTGGCCGAGCACCACGCCTCGATCAGCGCGGTGATCGTCGAGCCGCTGATCCAGGGTGCCGGCGGCATGCGCATGTACCACCCGGTGTACCTCAAGCTGCTGCGCGAGGCCTGCGACCGCTACGACGTGCACCTGATCCACGACGAAATCGCCGTGGGCTTCGGCCGCACCGGCACCATGTTCGCCTGTGAACAGGCCGGCATTCGCCCGGACTTCCTGTGCCTGTCCAAGGCCCTGACCGGCGGTTACCTGCCGCTGGCCGCCTGCCTGACCACCGACAAGGTGTACCAGGCGTTCTACGACGACTACCCGACCCTGCGCGCGTTCCTCCACTCGCACAGCTATACCGGCAACCCGCTGGCCTGCGCCGCGGCGCTGGCGACCCTGGACATCTTCGAGCAGGACAACGTGATCGAGGCCAACAAGGCATTGGCCACCCGCATGGCCAGCGCCACCGCGCACCTGGCCGACCACACGCATGTGGCCGAGATTCGCCAGACCGGCATGGCCCTGGCCATCGAAATGGTCCAGGACAAGGCCGGCAAGGTCGCCTACCCGTGGCAAGAGCGTCGTGGCCTGAAAGTGTTCGAGCATGCCCTGACGCGTGGCGCCCTGCTGCGCCCGCTGGGCAGCGTGGTGTACTTCCTGCCGCCGTATGTGATTACGCCAGATCAGATCGACTTCCTGGCAGAAGTGGCCAGCGAAGGCATCGACATTGCCACTCGCGATAGCGTCAGCGTGGCCGTACCGGCCAACTTCCACCCCGACTTCCGCGACCCGGGCTAAGCCCGGAAGCCCGCCGCGTACCCTGTGGGAGCGGGTTCACCCGCGAATGCAATAGTGGAGTCACCGCCGCATTCGCGGGTGAACCCGCTCCCACAGGGACCACATTCTCCCTTTAGCTTGAG
Source organism: Pseudomonas sp. ABFPK (assembly GCF_001586765.1). Taxonomy (NCBI): domain Bacteria; kingdom Pseudomonadati; phylum Pseudomonadota; class Gammaproteobacteria; order Pseudomonadales; family Pseudomonadaceae; genus Pseudomonas; species Pseudomonas sp. ABFPK. The sequence goes on from NZ_LQXW01000003.1 coordinate 80,033, forward strand.
CTCAACCATGAGACTGTCCCGCTTTTTCATCGACGCCCCCCTGAGCCTTGGCGAGCATGACCTGCCCGAAGCCCAGGCCCACTATATCGGCCGCGTTCTGCGCATGGCCCCCGGCGACGCCGTGCAGCTGTTCGACGGCAGTGGCCAGGAATACCGCGGCCAGTTGCTCGAAGTGGGCAAGAAAACCGTGCGCGTCAGCCTCGACCAGGCCCTCGCCGGCCAGGCCGATTCACCACTGCACGTGCATCTCGGCCAAGGCCTGTCCCGTGGCGAGCGCATGGACTGGGCAATCCAGAAAGCCACCGAACTGGGCGCCAACGAAATCACCCCGATCGTCAGCGAACGCTGCGAAGTGCGGCTGAAGGACGAGCGCGCCGACAAGCGCCTGGCCCACTGGCGCCAGGTGGCGATCAGCGCCTGCGAACAATGCGGCCGCTCGACCTTGCCGGTCATCCACCCGCCAGTGACCCTGGTTGAATGGCTGAACAGTGCCAAGGCCGACTTGAAACTGGTCCTGCACCCGGTGGCCGAACCGCTCACCAGCCATGCCAAGCCGGCCACCCTGGCCTTCCTGATCGGCCCCGAAGGCGGCCTGAGCGAAGCGGAGGTCGACCAGGCCAAGGCTGCCGGTTTCCACGCCGCACGCCTCGGCCCACGCGTGCTGCGCACCGAAACCGCACCGGTGGTGGCACTGTCGGTGGCACAGCAACTGTGGGGCGACTTTTAACTAGCGCACGTAGAACGACACCGCCACGAAGTGCATGAGGCTGCCGGCGATCACGAACAGGTGCCAGATGCCATGCCAGTGGCGGAAGCGGCTGTCGAAGGCGAAGAAGATGATGCCGACGGTGTAGAACACCCCGCCGGCGGCCAGCCAGGCAAAGCCTGCGCTGCCGAGCGAGTGCAGCAATGGCTTGACCGCCACCAGCACGATCCAGCCCATCACCGCATAGATGATGATCGACAGGATGCGCGCCTCGGATCGCGGCTTGATCTCCTGCAGCATGCCGATCACCGCCAGCCCCCAGACCACCCCGAACAGGCTCCAGCCCCAGGGCCCGCGCAGGCTGACCAGGCAGAACGGCGTGTAGCTGCCGGCGATCAGCAGGTAGATCGACAGGTGATCGAGCTTGCGCATGATCACCTTCGCCCGCCCGCGAGTGCTGTGGTACAGGGTAGAAATGCTGTACAGCAACAGCAAGGTGCTGCCGTAGATGGAGAAACTGACGATCTTCCACGGGTCGCCCTGCAGGCCCGCGACCACGATCAGCCAGATGGCACCGATACAGGCCAGGACGGCACCGACCAGGTGGGTCCAGGCGTTGAAGCGTTCACCGTAGTACATGCAAACACAGACCTCCTGAGGTGGGCTGGGTTCCTGCGTCCTTCTGTTCCGGCCTCTTCGCGGGTAAACCCGCTCCCACAGGGATCCCACGATACCAGAGGGTGGCGCACTACCTGTGGGAGCGGGTTTACCCGCGAAGAGGCCCTGTGTCTTACATCCTACCCAAGCTCAGGTTGCAATTGCGCGTCACGCACCAGCCGTTCCAGCCCGGCCAGGTCCGGCACCCGCGCTACCTGTTCGCCCACCTGCACCGCCGCCAGTTCCAGGCGACCCAACGCCACGTCCACGTAGTTCAGCTGGCTGTCCAGCTTGCATGAGCGCGGTATGTCCTGCAGCAACAACGCCAGGTAGCGCAGACCGGTATCACCCAAGGCATTGAGCACCACCACGCGTGCCCGCTCGCCGCAGGGTGTCTCGCCACCGCACGCGGCTTCGAAGCCGATCAGCGGCAGGCGCTGCTGGCGCCAGTCGATCCAGCCCAGGTGCCAGGCCGGCTCGCCGCGTTGGCACACCACATTGCGCTGGCCACTCAACTCGGCCACCGCCACGTTGGGCAACACCAGGGTACGGTCACCCAACGGCAGCAAAAGCCCGGTCAGGCTGCTGCGTTGGCCGGCGATCAGTTCAAGCATGGGTCTGGCTCCAGTGGGCAATGCTCTGCAACAGGACCGACTCCTGATACGGCTTGCCCAGGTATTCGTTGACGCCGATGGCCATGGCGCGGTCGCGGTGCTTCTGCCCGGTGCGCGAAGTAATCATTATGATCGGCAAGTCTTTCAGACGCTCGTCACGGCGGATACGTGTGGCCACCTCGAAGCCGTCCATGCGCGGCATCTCGATGTCCAGCAGCAACACATCGGGGCGGTGTTCTTCCAGCAGGGCCATTGCATCGACCCCGTCCTTGGCCGTCAGCACACTCATGCCGTGGCGCTCCAACAGGCGGCTGGTGACCTTGCGCACAGTCACCGAATCGTCCACCACCATTACCAGCAACGCCCGCCGTGGCGCAGGGCCGAACACCTGGCGCCGAGCCGCACCGCCACCCGGCAGGCGCGCCAGGCGCCGCTGCTGGCCACGCAACTGGCCCAGCAGGTCGAGAATCAGTACCACCCGACCATCGCCCAGCAGCGTCGCCCCCGACAACCCGGCAACCGCGGCAAACTGTGGCCCCAGGCTCTTCACCACGATCTCGCGGCTGGGCGACAGGCTGTCGGCCTGGATGGCGAACGACTGCTCCTGGGAATGCACCAGCAGCACCGGCAGCGGCACGCTCTGCCCGAGCAATGCCGGGCGCGGCATGCCCTGCAGCAGCTCACCCAGGTAGCGCAGCTCGTATTCGTGGCCGGCGTACACATAACGCGGGGCGTCCAGTTGGTAGCACGCCGCCAGTTCGGCCGGCGGCACGCGGACGATGCCCTCGATGGTGTTCAGCGGAATGGCGTACTGCTCTTCGCCCAGGTGCACCATCAGCGCACGGTTGACCGACACGGTGAACGGCAGGCGGATCAGGAAGCGCGCCCCCTTGCCTTGGGCCGACTCGATACTCATCGAGCCACCCAGTTGCTTGACCTCTTCGTGCACCACGTCCATGCCCAGGCCACGCCCGGAAATCTGGGTGATCTTCTCGGCAGTGGAAAAGCCCGGGCGCAAAATGAATTGAAGGATCTCGTGATCGCTCAATTGCGCCTGCGGGTCCAACAGGCCGCGCTTGATGGCCTTGCGGCGGACCGCTTCCAGTGGCACGCCGGCACCGTCATCGGTCATTTCGATAACGATATCCGCGCCTTCGTGCAGCAGATTCAGGTGAATGGTGCCCTGCTCCGGCTTGCCCGCGGCCAGGCGTATTTCGCGGCTTTCCAGGCCATGGTCGACGGCGTTGCGCAGCATGTGCTCCAGCGGCGCCACCATACGTTCGAGCACGCTGCGGTCGAGCTCACCCTCGGCATTGCCGACCACCAGCTCAACCTGCTTGCCCAGCTCGCTGGCCACCTGCCGTACCACACGCTGCAAGCGCGGCACCAGACGCTCGAAGGGTACCATCAGGGTAGCGGTCAGGCCTTCCTGCAACTGGCTGTTAACCCGCGCTTGCTGCTGCAGCAGGCTGTGGGCTTCCTGGGCGCGCTGTGCCAGGGTTTCCTTGAGGTCAAGCAAGTCCGAGGCGGACTCGAACAAGGCCCGCGACAGCTGCTGCAGTTGCGAGTGGCGGTCCATTTCCAGCGGGTCGAAGTCGTCATAGGCATCGCCTTCGAACTGCTGCCGGCTGGACATCCGCCCTTGGGTCTCGATATCCAGGCGCAGCAACTGGTCGCGCATGCGCTCGAGGGTGGTTTCCATCTCGTTGAGGGTGAACTGCGCATCGTTCACCTGCTGCTCGATGCGCCCGCGGATGATCGAGTGCTCACCGGCCAGGTTGCCCAGGTCGTCGAGCAGCTCGGCATCGACCTTGACCATGTCGCCTGGTGCCCGCTCCGGAGCCACCGCCGGCGCCTCACTGGTCGCGGCCTCGACCGGCCCTTGGCCGGCAGCGCTGTCGGCCAGGGCCGAGAAGCTGAAGTTGCGGATGTAGTCGATCAGCGCGGTGGCAGCATGCAGCGGTTGCCCCAGGCGCACGGCATCGAGCATATGCGCCAGGCGGTCATGGCAGTTCTGCAGCAAGGCGAACAGTGGCGCGCTCGGTGGCATACGGCCTGCGGCCAGCAGTTCGTAGAGAAACTCCAGCTCGTGGGCCAGGTCGCCGATCGGCGCAATTTCGACCATGCGCGCCACACCCTTCAGGGTGTGCAGGTCGCGCATCAGGTTGTCCACCTCGACACTGCTGCGCGGGTCGGCCTGCCAGCGCGCCAGGGCAGCGGCGGCACTCTCGACGATGTCCGAGCTTTCTTCGAGGAAGACTTCCAGCAGCTCTTCGCCTGGGCTTTCCGGCTCTTCGACCAGCGGCTCGGCCACAGCTGGCAGCAAAGGGTTGTGCGCAGGCCCGAGGTCAAGGGTATCGGCCAGGTCCATGTCCGGATGCAACGGCGTGACCGTGTCGATGCCCACCAGGCCAGTGGCCTCCGGTGCCAGGGCCTGGCCAAGCAGGTGGCGCAGGCTGTCGACCAGCTCTGGCCTTGGCGGGATGTCCTGCCCGGCCGCCACTTCGTCGAGCATGTCCAGCAGTGCTTCATGGGCCCGCTGCACGTGGGCGAAGAACCGTGCATCGGCGGGCAGGCTGCCCTCCTCCACGGCGCCGTACAAGTCGAGCAAGGCCTCGCACACGTCATCCATCTGCCACAGGTCGGCCAGATGCGCAGCGTGGCCCAGGGTAGTCAGTTCGTCGAGCAGGGTGTCCAGCGCATCGCGCTGGCCGGGCTGTTCCTGCCAGCGCGACAGCAACGACTCGGCATCCAGCAGGATATCCATGGCCTGGGCCAGGAAACTGGCGATCAACTGCGGGTCGCGCTTGCTGCGCCGCGCATGCTGCGGGTCGTCATGCAAGCTGGCCAGGTGCGCGTCCACCGCCTGGCCGACCTGCTCGATCAGTTCCGCGGCGCCGGGGATGGCTGCCAACGGCGTGCTGTCGAGTTGCGCCAGGCCCAGGTGGAACAGCGAGCGCGCAGCTTCCAGCCATTCGATCTCGGCCATTTGCAGGGGCAGTTGGTGGCCCTTGTATTCACGTGCCAGGCGGTCGAAGGCGGTGGCCAGTTCGGCGACCGGCATCACCCCGGCCATGGCGGCACTGCCCTTGAGCGTGTGCAGGGCGCGCTGCAGGCCATCGCTGACCTGCGTTTCGTGGCCGTCGGCGCCCTGCAGGAAAGTATCCAGGCTGGCCAGGTGGCCCTGCGCCTCGCTGCGGAAAATGTCGAGCAGTTGCGGATCGAGGCCGTCGATGTCGGCCGCCACCGGGGCATCGTTTTCGGCCAGGGCATGCAGGTGCCCGGCCAGTTGCTCGATTTCCGTCAATTGCGGCAACTGGCCTGCGGCGAAGTCGGCCAGTAGGTCGGGCAGGTAGACGAATACCTGCTGCAGGGCCACCACGCCTTCCGGGCTGAGCACGCTGCGGCCCTCGAGTACCCGGTTCAGCAGGTGTTCTGCGCCCCAGGCCAGCTCGGCCACCGCCTCGGCATGCACCATGCGGCCACTGCCCTTGAGCGTATGCAAGGCGCGGCGTACTTCTCCCAGTGCCTCGCGCTGCTGGTTGTCGGCACGCCAGCGCAACCAGTGGCGCTCGATTTCCGGCAGCAGTTCACCGGCCTCGTCGAGAAACACTTCACGCAGCTCGTCATCGATGCCATCAGCGCTGCCATCATGGCCTGCGGTGGCCTCGACCATCTCGCAGTGCACACCCAGTGTCGCCAAACTGGCGCGCGCCATGTCGATGAAGGGCTGGCCATCCGCCAATGGGTCCGCCACCCGCCATTGCAGGTAGCATTCGGCGGCGCTCAGGGCCTCGGCCAAGTGCGTCAGCTCATCGGCTGGCGGCTCCACCTCCAGGTGCTGCAGCCACCGCTGCACATAGCTGGCGCAACCGGCAAACAGCTCGGCCACGGTCGGCAGCATCAACATCGCCAGTGCACCACGAATCTGCTGCAACAGCCCTGGCAAAGGTTGCAGGCGTTGCCGAGGCCAGCCGGATTCCAGGCAATCGCCGATCAGGTCCTTGGCCTGCTGCAGCACATTCAGCGACTCGTTCAACACCAGCTGGCGGATTTCGGCCAGGTCCGAGCCCGGCAGGCCGCCCTGGCCGTTTTCCTCCAGCGGGCCGACCATGCCATTGAGCGTGGCCTCCACGTACAGCAGGGCCCCCGCTACATCCATCAACACCGCGTCGTCCACGGCCCGCTCGCCCTGGGCCAGGGCCTGCAGCGCCAGCACCTGGTCGATGATCACCCGGCGTGGCTGCTGGAAGCCAAGCACCGCGAGGGTGTCGGCCACGTGGCGCAGCGGTGCCAGCAGGGCATCGAGCTGCTCGCTGTGCTGGCGGTCGCCACGCACGAACTGGTCCAGGCGCTCCTTGATGCGCATCAGGTCGTCGCACAGCGCGGTCACCACCGAGCGCAGGGCATCGCGGCCCGGCCCTGCCTGCAGCTGGTCGCGCCAGTTGCCCAGCGACAGGTCGAGGTTGGCCAGGTCGTCGGCACCGGCAAAGCGTTGGGTGGCGCCGCTGATCAGGCTGGCCTGGGCCAACGGCTCCTCGCCACGGCAGGCACGCAGTTGGTTGAGCAGCGGCAGCATCACCAGTGGCAGGTCGTGGCGGGCGCCGCGCAGGCGCTCCAGATACGACGGCAGTTGCTCCAGGCCGCGGAACAACGCGCCCAGGCAATCACCGCGGGGGCTGACCTGCCCATCGGCCAGGGCCTTGGCGAACAGCTCCAGTTCTTCAGCCAGGCGCGTGGCACCGCGCAGTTCGAGCATGCGCAGGCAACCGTGCACCTGGTGCAGGTTGTCGACCACGAATGCCAGCATCGACAGGTCGCCAGGCTCGCCGGCAAAGCGCTCCAGCGCCTGGCGCGCCTGGCCCAGGCAGTCGAGGATGGCGGCTTTGGTCCAGGCCAGCGCCACGGTGTCGTGGCGCTCGGGGCTTACAGCTGCTACAGCCATGGGCATTCCTCGGCGCGGCTTTTCAGTAGAGCTCATCAGTAGGGCTCTTCACTTGGGCTCTGCTGGTGGTGGCAGGGTGAACCCGGACACCGAACGGCGCATCTCGCTGGCCATGCGTGCCAGGTGGCGGATGCTGTCGGCAGTGGCGCCGGAGCCGGCGGAGGTCTGCGCGGTAATCTGCTGGATGACCGCCATGGTGTGGGAGATCTGCCCGGCAGACGAAGTCTGCAGCTGGGCGGCATCGGAGATGCTGTGGATAAGGTCGGCGAGGTTCTGCGAGACGCCTTCGATCTCGGCCAGCGCCACCCCGGCATCCTGGGCCAGGCGGGCACCGCGCACCACCTCGGCGGTGGTCTGCTCCATGGATATCACCGCCTCGTTGGTGTCGGCCTGGATGGTACGCACCAGCGCTTCGATCTGCCGGGTGGCCGACGACGAGCGTTCGGCCAGGCGCTGCACTTCGTCGGCGACCACGGCGAACCCACGGCCGGCCTCGCCGGCCAGCGAGGCCTGAATCGCCGCGTTGAGGGCGAGGATGTTGGTCTGGTCGGCAATGTCGTCGATCAGGCTGACGATATCGCCGATTTCCTGGGAGGACTCACCGAGGCGCTTGATCCGTTTGGCGGTGTCCTGGATCTGTTCGCGAATGTTGTCCATGCCGTTGATGGTGTTGTGCACCACCTCGTTGCCCTTGTTGGCGATCGCCACCGAGCGCTCGGCCACCTTGGCCGACTCGTAGGCATGCGCCGAAACCCGGTCGATCGATTCGACCATGTCGCCAACCGCCTCGGAAGCCTCGCTGATCTGCTCGGCCTGGTGCTCCGAGGCCTTGGCCAGCTGGCGTGCGGTGTTCTGTGTGTCCTGCACGGCGGCAGCGACCTGCACGGCACTGTGGTTGATGGTGGCGACCAGGTCGCGCAATTGGTCCACGGAATAGTTGATCGAGTCGGCAATCGCGCCGGTGAAGTCTTCGGTCACCGATACGGTCACGGTCAGGTCGCCGTCAGCCAGCTCTTCGATTTCGTCGAGCAGGCGCATGATCGCCTGCTGGTTGCGTTCGTTCTTTTCCGCCGTCTCGCGCAGCTGGCGGTTGGTGGTGCGTACCATGACCAGGCCGATGAGGATGATCGAAGCCAGCGCCAGAAGGCCCAGGACATAGCCGCCGACGGTGTCGAGCGTGCGCCCGCCAGCCAGGTTCTCGAAACCGTTGGCCAGGTGCGAGGCCTCGTCGAGCAGGGTTTGCGACAGGCTGAAGATGTTGCCCGCAGCCTCGCGCACGCGGAACAGTTCCGGCGAGGTTTCGAGGATTTCATCCACCGAGCCGGCAACGAACTGGAACAGCTCGGCAATTTCAGCCAGGCGCGCACGGGCATCGGCGTCCTCGACACGGGTCACCTGGATCGCCGCGTTGCCACTGAGCATGCCCTCGAGCACCTGGCCGAAGCGCCCGGCATCGCGGCCGAAGGCATCCGCCGCCTGGGCCGCGGCATCGTCACCGGCCAGCACGGTGTTGACCGAGCCGAGAATGCGTTCGGCCAGCAGCAACTGGCGCTGGGCCACCGCCACCTGGCTGGCCGGGGCGCCACTCTGCAGCAGGATTTCGACCACTTTCTCGTATTCCACCTGCAACTGCGGCACGGTCTCGGCCAGGGTCGCCGCCACCTGGTGCAGCGACAGCACGGTCTGCTCGCTGGCCAGGATGGTGTCGGTGTTCTTGCGCAGGTTTTCCCAGTCGCGGCGTACCGCTTCCATCTCGTCACGCACCATGGGCGGCGCAGGTGGCAGGCCGGTGGACTTGTCACCTTCACGCAAGTAGCCCCAGCGCCGTTCGAAATCGTTGCGCGCGTCCGACAGCAGCTTGAAGGCCAGGGCCTTGCCGGTGGCGGCTTCGGTGGCGTTCTTGGCGATGCGCTGCGACAGCACCCGCAGTTCGCCGGCGTGGCCGATGTACTGCTTGTCGTAGTTGGACTGGGTGTTCAGGTAGGCAAAGTTGGCGAACAACAGAATGATCGACAGGATCAGGATCAGGAACAGCACGGTGATCTGCGCGATGCTGCGGGTACGTGGGGTCACGGTGGTGACGGGGGTGGCAGGCTTGTTCACGTTCGCAGGTCCTATAACGCCACATCGAGAAAGCCCGGCGCCTGGGCCAGGGCGAAGGGGCTGAAGATCGCCCAGTTGCGTTCACGCGGGAAGTGCCCCTGCACGAAAGGTGCAGCGGCGCGGATCAGGGGCTGTGGCGGCGACAGTTGCAGGCTGTCGAGGGCAAAGTGCTGCAGGCCCAGCACCTCGTCCACCAGCAGGCCGACGAACAGGTCCTCGTGGTCCAGCACCAGCACCCGCCGCTGCTTGCCCGGGGCGGCGTGGCCCAGGCCGAAGAAACTGCTCAGGTCCATCACCGGTAGCAGCCGGCCGCGCAGGTTGGCTACCCCGCAAACCCACGGCTGCACGCCGGGGACGCGGCTGCTGCGCGGTTCGCGCAGCACCTCGGCAACCTCGCCCATGGGCGCGACGAACCATTGCCCGGCTATGCGGAAGCCGATGCCGCTCCACTGTTGCAGGCGGTTGTCCTGCGGCGGCTGGTCGGCGACCAGCAGGCGGCAGCGCCGGTCGATGTCCAGCAACAACTCGAAGGCGGTCAGCGACGCGCCCTGCGGGCGGGTGGTCAAGCCCCGAGCACTTCTTTGAGCTTGGCGATCAGCGCGTCCTCTTCCACCGGCTTGGTCAGGAAGTCACGAGCGCCCTGGCGCGTGGCCCAGATACGGTCGGTTTCCTGGTCCTTGGTGGTGACCACGATCACCGGGATGGTGCTGGTTTCCGGGTCCTTGCTGAGCTGACGGGTTGCCTGGAAGCCGTTCATGCCGGGCATCACGATGTCCATCAACACCGCGTCGGGCTTGTCCTGCCGTGCCAAGGCCACGCCATCGGCACCGTTGTTGGCCTTGAGCACCTGGTAGCCGTGCTTTTCCAGCCATTCGGTCAATCGGTACATCTCTGTCGGCGAGTCGTCGACAATCAGAACTCGGGCCATGCTGGTTCCCCATCAGGAAAGAAAGACCGTGCCATGGCGGGGCGCGGTCAGGGTGCGTGTTGTTGGGCTGCGGCAAAACCGGGCACGTGGGCGCGGATCGCGTCGAGCAGTTCTTCCTTGCTGAACGGTTTGGTCAGGAACTGGTCGGAGCCGACCACCCGGCCGCGGGCCTTGTCGAACAGGCCGTCACGTGACGAAAGCAGAATGACCGGGGTGTCCTTGAAGGCACTGTTGTGCTTGATCACCGCGCAGGTCTGGTAGCCGTCCAGGCGCGGCATCAACACATCGACGAAGATGATGCTGGGCTGGTGGTCGACGATCTTGGCCAGGGCATCGAAGCCATCACTGGCGGTGATCACCTCGCAGCCCGCTTCACCGAGCAACATCTGTGCGGTGCGGCGGATCGTGCGCGAGTCGTCGATCACCATCACCTTCAGGGGTTGTTCCATCACTTGGGCTACCGTCGCTGCTTATGCCGAATTCCTGGAGCTGCTGCGCAGCCCCAAAGGCCTGTTGTATAGCGCTATGACTGGCATTTTTAGCACACTCCGGGTGGCCGTTCCATCTGCGGCGCCCCTTGACCGGCGGCGTTCACGGCGCCACCCTGAGCCACTTTTCTTTCGATCCATCGCGGCCACGTGCCGCCAAGAGGAACCACCCCATGAGCGTTCGCCTCGGCATTGTCATGGACCCCATCGCGTCCATCTCCTACAAGAAGGACAGCTCGCTGGCCATGCTGCTGGCCGCCCAGGCGCGCGGCTGGAGCCTGTTCTACATGGAACAGCGCGATATGTACCTGGGCGCCGGCCAGGCCCGTGCGCAGATGCGCCCGCTGAAAGTGTTCGCCGACCCGGCCCGCTGGTTCGAGCTGGGCGAGGAGCAGGATAGCGCGCTGGCCGAGCTGGACGTGATCCTGATGCGCAAGGACCCGCCCTTCGACATGGAGTTCGTCTACAGCACCTACCTGCTGGAGCAGGCCGAGCGCGAGGGGGTACTGGTGGTCAACCGCCCGCAGAGCCTGCGCGACTGCAACGAAAAACTGTTCGCCACCCAGTTCCCGCAGTGCATGGCGCCTACCCTGGTCAGCCGCCGTGTCGACATCCTGCGCGAGTTCGCCGACAGCCGTGGTGACGTAATCCTCAAGCCGCTGGACGGCATGGGCGGCGCCTCGGTGTTCCGTCACCGCAAGGACGACCCTAACCTGTCGGTGATCCTCGAGACCCTGACCCAGCACGGCGGCCAGCAGATCATGGCGCAGGCCTACCTGCCCGAGATCAAGGACGGCGACAAGCGCATCCTGATGATCGACGGCGAGCCGGTGGACTACTGCCTGGCGCGTATCCCGGCCAGCGGCGAGACCCGTGGCAACCTGGCCGCCGGTGGCCGTGGCGAAGCACGCCCGCTGACCGACCGCGACCGCTGGATCGCCGCCCAGGTCGGCCCGACCCTGCGCGAGAAGGGCCTGATGTTCGTAGGCCTGGACGTGATCGGCGACTACCTCACCGAAATCAACGTCACCAGCCCCACCTGCATCCGCGAGATCGATGCCGCCTACAACACCGACATCGGCGGGCAATTGATGGATGCCATTGATCGCCAGCTGAAGGCGCGCTGACCGCCGACGCACGGCAACAACCCAGAGTGGGGTATGATGCGGGTCCTTTTGGCCTGGCCTGCTACCCCGCCCTGCGGTTGCTGGAAACCCGATGACGCTGCCCGCTGACATCCCCGCCGACCTGCTGCCCCCCCGTGTTCGCCCGGTGGACCGGCTCGGCTTTACCCTGTTCCTGGCTGCCCTCGTGCACCTGGCGCTGATCCTCGGCGTCGGCTTCAGCGTGGTCAAGCCTGCCGAAATCCGCCACACCATGGACATCACCCTGGCCACCTTCAAGAGCGAGAAACCGCCGGAGAAGGCCGATTTCCAGGCCCAGGACAACCAGCAGGGCAGCGGCACCCTGGACAAGAAAGCGGTGCCCAAGACCACCGAACTGGCACCGTTCCAGGACAGCAAGATCAACAAGATCACCCCGCCACCCGCCGCGAAGCCCGAGGTGGTACCGCCCCCTGTCCCGCAGAAGTCGGCGGTAGTGACCACGGCGCCCAAGCCGCAGAAGGTCGAGCCCAAACCCAGGGAAAGCAAACCGCAGCCCAAGCCGGCAGCTCCGGCACCGGACTTCGACAGCTCACAGTTGTCCAGCCAGATCGCCAGCCTGGAGGCGGAACTGTCCAACGAACAGCAGATGTACGCCAAGCGCCCGCGCATCCATCGGCTCAACGCCGCCTCGACCATGCGCGACAAGGGTGCCTGGTACAAGGAGGAGTGGCGCAAGAAGGTCGAGCGGGTGGGCAACCTGAACTACCCCGATGAAGCGCGCCGGCAACAGATCTACGGCAACCTGCGCATGATGGTGTCGATCAACCGCGATGGCTCGCTGTACGAGGTACTGGTGCTGGAGTCGTCCGGGCAACCGGTGCTTGACCAGGCGGCGCAGCGCATCGTGCGGCTGGCGGCGCCGTTTGCGCCGTTTACCGGGGACCTGGCCGAGTTTGACCGGCTGGAGATCATCCGCACCTGGCGCTTTGCCCGTGGGGACCGTTTGTCCAGTAACTGACCTGCGGCATTATGCGGTCCCTGTGGGAGCGGGTTTACCCGCGAAAGCGTCCGACTAAGCGACATCATTGCCTGATCTGGCGCATTCGCGGGTAAACCCGCTCCCACAGGAAACGCGCAAGCCTCGTTACGCACCTTGTCAGTCTCGCCACCTGGCGCCACACTATCCTCCATGAAAACCCTCACGCCGAGCTACCTCAAGCATCAGTTCCTGATCGCCATGCCGCACATGGCCGATCCGAACTTCGCCCAGACCCTCACGTACATCGTCGAGCACAACGCCCATGGCGCCATGGGCCTGGTGGTCAACCGGCCGCAGGAGCTGAACCTGGCCGACATCCTCGAGCAGCTGCGCCCGGACGAAATGCCACCGGCCAGCACCTTGCAGGTGCCGATCTACCAAGGTGGCCCGGTACAGACCGACCGTGGCTTCGTGCTGCACAGCAGCGAATGCAGTTTCCAGGCCACCGTGGCGCTGGAAGGGCTGTCGCTGACCACCTCGCAGGATATATTGCTTGCCATCGCCGCCGGGGTAGGCCCGAAACAGAGCCTGATCACCCTGGGCTATGCCGGCTGGGAAGCGGGCCAACTGGAAGCGGAGCTTGCCGACAACGCCTGGCTCAACTGCCCGTTCGACCCGGAAATCATCTTCGGCCTGACCAGCGACCTGCGCCTGGAAGCCGCCGCCGCCAGCCTGGGGATCAACCTGAACCTGCTGACCAGCCAGGCGGGCCACGCCTGATGGCTGAACTGCACCCTGAACTGCGTCTGCTGCTGGGCTTCGACTACGGCAGCAAACAGATCGGCGTAGCCGTCGGCCAGGTGGTCACCGGCCAGGCCCGCGAGCTTTGCACCCTGAAGGCACAGAACGGCGTGCCGGACTGGGCCCAGGTGGAAAAGCTGATTGCCGAATGGAAGCCCGACGCCATCGTCGTCGGCCTGCCGCTGAACATGGACGGCACCCCCAGCGAAATGAGCGCCCGCGCAGAAAAGTTCGCCCGCCGCCTGAACGGCCGCTTCAACCTGCCCGTGCACACCCACGACGAACGCCTGACCACCTTCGAGGCCAAGGGCGAGCGCATGGCCCGTGGCGGCCAGCGCGGCAGCTACCGCGACAACCCGGTCGATGCCATCGCCGCCGCCCTGTTGCTGCAAGGCTGGCTGGAGGCCAATACCTGATCATCTTTGCCGCCGGCCCCGCCCGGCGCACCCTTCCGAGGAGCCCGCAATGAGCCTACCCAATCCCGCCGACCTGATTCGGCAGATGGCTGTCGACCTTCGTGCCCACCTGGCGCGCCGGGCAATTAACGAACCGCGCTACATCGGTATCCGCACCGGCGGCGTCTGGGTTGCCCAGGCCCTGCAGGAAGCCATGGGCGACACCAGCCCCATGGGCACTCTGGACGTCTCGTTCTATCGCGACGACTTCAGCCAGAACGGCCTGCACCCGCAAGTGCGCCCGTCCGAGCTGCCGTTCGAGGTCGAGGGCCAGCACCTGGTGCTGGTGGATGACGTGCTGATGAGCGGCCGCACGGTACGCGCCGCGCTCAACGAACTGTTCGATTATGGCCGCCCGGCCAGCGTCACCCTGGTCTGCCTGCTGGACCTGGATGCTGGCGAACTGCCAATCCGCCCGAATGTACTCGGCGCCACCCTGTCGCTGCCCCCCCATGAACGGGTAAAATTGACCGGACCCGCACCGCTCGCCCTCGAGCGCCAGGACCTCGCCTCCGCTTCCGCCCTTTAAGAGTCCCCCGCGATGACGCCAATCGACGCCAAGCGCCCGCTGCAGCTCAATGATCAGGGCCAGCTGCGCCACTTCCTCTCGCTCGACGGTTTGCCCCGCGAACTGCTCACCGAGATCCTCGACACCGCCGACTCCTTCCTGGAAGTCGGTGCCCGGGCCGTGAAGAAGGTCCCGTTGCTGCGCGGCAAGACTGTGTGCAACGTGTTCTTCGAGAACTCCACCCGTACCCGTACCACGTTCGAACTGGCGGCCCAACGCCTGTCGGCCGACGTGATCAGCCTGAACGTGTCGACCTCCTCGACCAGCAAGGGCGAAACCCTGTTCGATACCCTGCGCAACCTCGAAGCCATGGCCGCCGACATGTTCGTGGTGCGCCACTCCGATTCCGGGGCTGCGCACTTCATCGCCGAGCATGTGTGCCCGGAAGTTGCCGTGATCAACGGTGGTGACGGCCGCCACGCGCACCCGACCCAGGGCATGCTCGACATGCTCACCATCCGCCGCCACAAGGGCAGCTTCGAGAACCTGTCGGTGGCCATCGTCGGCGACATCCTGCACTCGCGCGTGGCCCGCTCCGACATGCTGGCGCTCAAAGCGCTGGGCTGCCCGGACATCCGCGTGATCGGCCCGAAAACCCTGATCCCGATCGGTATCGAGCAGTACGGCGTGAAGGTCTACACGGACCTCGCCGAAGGCCTGAAGGACGTCGACGTGGTGATCATGCTGCGCCTGCAGCGTGAGCGCATGGCCGGCGGCCTGCTGCCCAGCGAAGGCGAGTTCTACCGCCTGTTCGGCCTGACCACCGCGCGCCTGGCCGGCGCCAAGCCCGACGCCATCGTCATGCACCCGGGCCCGATCAACCGTGGCGTGGAAATCGAGTCGGCGGTGGCCGACGGCAAGCACTCGGTGATCCTCAACCAGGTCACCTACGGCATCGCCGTGCGCATGGCCGTGCTGTCCATGGCCATGAGCGGGCAGAACGCGCAACGTCAATTCGACCAGGAGAACACCCAGTGACCATCAGTATTCTCGGCGCCCGGGTCATCGACCCGAACAGCGGCCTGGACCAGGTCACCGACCTGCACCTGGACGGGGGCCGTATTGCCGCCATCGGTGCAGCCCCGGCCGGCTTCAGCGCCAGCCGCACGATCCAGGCTGATGGCCTGGTCGCCGCACCCGGCCTGGTCGACCTCGGCGTGTCCCTGCGCGAGCCGGGCTACAGCCGCAAAGGCAACATCGCCAGTGAAACCCGCGCCGCCGTCGCCGGCGGTGTCACCAGCCTGTGCTGCCCGCCGCAGACCAAGCCGGTGCTGGACACCTCGGCCGTGGCCGAGCTTATCCTTGACCGCGCCCGCGAGGCTGCCAACAGCAAGGTCTATCCGATCGGCGCCCTGACCAAGGGCCTGGAAGGCGAGCAACTGGCCGAGCTGGTGGCACTGCGCGACACCGGCTGCGTGGCCTTCGGCAATGGCCTGAAGGAAATCCCCAACAACCGTACCCTGGCCCGCGCCCTGGAATACGCCGCCACCTTCGACCTGACCGTGGTGTTCCATTCCCAGGACCGCGACCTGGCCCAAGGCGGCCTGGCTCACGAAGGTGCCATGGCCAGCTTCCTCGGCCTGCCGGGCATTCCGGAAACCGCCGAGACCGTGGCCCTGGCGCGCAATCTGCTGCTGGTGGAACAGACCGGCGTGCGTGCGCACTTCACCCAGATCACCAGCGCCCGTGGCGCACGGCTGATCGAGCAGGCCCAGCAGCTTGGCCTGCCGGTGACCGCCGATGTGGCGCTGTACCAACTGATCCTTACCGACGAGTCGCTGCGTGAGTTCTCCAGCCTGTACCACGTGCAGCCACCGCTGCGCACCGCCGCCGACCGTGACGGCCTGCGTGCGGCGGTGAAGTCGGGCGTGATCCAGGCGATCTCCAGCCATCACCAGCCACACGAGCGCGACGCCAAGCTGGCCCCGTTCGGCGCCACCGAGCCGGGCATCAGCAGTGTCGAACTGCTGTTGCCGCTGGCCATGACCCTGGTGCAGGACGGCCTGCTCGACCTGCCAACCTTGCTGGCCCGCCTGAGCAGCGGCCCGGCGGCGGCCCTGCGCCTGCCGGCCGGCGAGCTGAAAGTGGGAGGCGCGGCCGACCTGGTGCTGTTCGACCCGCAAGCCTCGACCGTGGCCGGCGAGCAGTGGTTCTCCCGCGGCGAGAACTGCCCGTTCATCGGCCACTGCCTGCCGGGTGCGGTGCGTTATACCTTGGTCGATGGGCATGTCTGCCACGAGGCCTGAGTAACCCTCACTGGCCTCATCGCCGGCAAGCCAGCTCCCACAGGAAATCACTGCCCTCAATGCCTGTGATATCCGTGTTGGAGCTGGCTTGCCGGCGATGAGGCCAGTACAGGGGAACACCTACCATTCATCCCCCACGGTTGAAATCCTTCCCCCCACCCCCATATGAGTCTGCATCAGGCACTTTCGCCCCGCTGCGTGGAGACTCTCCCCTTGACCACCATCGTTTCTGTCCGCCGTAACGGCAAAGTCGTCATGGGCGGCGACGGCCAGGTATCCCTCGGCAACACCGTGATGAAAGGCAACGCCAAGAAGGTGCGCCGCCTGTACCACGGCCAGGTCATCGCGGGCTTCGCCGGCGCCACCGCCGATGCGTTCACCCTTTTCGAGCGCTTTGAAGGCCAGCTTGAAAAACATCAGGGCCACCTGGTCCGCGCCGCCGTCGAGCTGGCCAAGGAATGGCGTACCGACCGTTCCCTGAGCCGCCTGGAAGCCATGCTGGCCGTGGCCAACAAGGACGCCTCCCTGATCATCACCGGCAACGGCGATGTGGTCGAGCCCGAAGACGGTCTGATCGCCATGGGTTCCGGCGGTGCCTACGCCCAGGCCGCAGCACGCGCCCTACTGAACAAGACCGACCTCTCGGCCCGTGAAATCGCCGAGACCGCCCTGAACATCGCCGGCGACATCTGCGTGTTCACCAACCACAACCTGACCATCGAGGAGCAGGACCTGGCCGACTGATCAGCTGTTCTGGCGCTCCATCCCGGTGATGGGGCTTTTCCACGCTGAATCATTCTGCCCGAGGACCCTATTGATCATGTCCATGACCCCCCGCGAGATCGTCCACGAACTCAACCGCCACATCATCGGCCAGGACGACGCCAAGCGCGCCGTGGCAATCGCCCTGCGCAACCGCTGGCGGCGCATGCAGCTCCCCGCCGAGCTGCGCGCCGAAGTGACCCCGAAGAACATCCTGATGATCGGCCCAACCGGCGTCGGCAAGACCGAAATCGCCCGCCGCCTGGCCAAGCTGGCCAAT
Organism: Pseudomonas sp. ABFPK; assembly: GCF_001586765.1. Lineage (NCBI taxonomy): Bacteria > Pseudomonadati > Pseudomonadota > Gammaproteobacteria > Pseudomonadales > Pseudomonadaceae > Pseudomonas > Pseudomonas sp. ABFPK. The sequence continues at coordinate 97,671 of NZ_LQXW01000003.1, forward strand.
GCGCCGTTCCTCAAGGTCGAAGCCACCAAGTTCACCGAAGTGGGCTACGTGGGCCGCGACGTCGAGTCGATCATCCGTGACCTGGCCGATGCAGCATTGAAGATGCTGCGTGAGCAAGAGATCATCCGCGTGCGCCACCGCGCCGAAGACGCCGCCGAAGACCGCATCCTCGATGCCCTGCTGCCGCAGGCGCGGGTCAGCAGCTTCGCCGAGGAAGCCGCGCAGACCAGCACCGATTCCAACACCCGCCAGCTGTTCCGCAAGCGCCTGCGCGAAGGCCAGCTGGACGACAAGGAAATCGAGATCGAAGTGGCCGATGCCGTGGGCGTCGAAATTGCCGCGCCGCCCGGCATGGAAGAAATGACCAACCAGCTGCAGAGCCTGTTCGCCAACATGGGCAAAGGCAAGCGCAAGGCGCGCAAGCTGAAGGTCAAAGAGGCTCTGAAGATGGTTCGCGATGAAGAAGCGAGCCGCCTGGTCAACGAGGAAGAACTCAAGGCCAAGGCCCTGGAAGCTGTCGAGCAGCACGGCATCGTGTTCATCGACGAAATCGACAAGGTTGCCAAGCGCGGCAACGTTGGCGGCGCCGACGTGTCCCGTGAAGGCGTGCAGCGCGACCTGCTGCCGCTGATCGAAGGCTGCACCGTCAACACCAAGCTGGGCATGGTCAAGACCGATCACATCCTGTTCATTGCCTCGGGTGCGTTCCACTTGAGCAAGCCGAGCGACCTGGTGCCCGAACTGCAAGGCCGCCTGCCGATCCGTGTGGAGCTCAAGGCCCTGACCCCGGAAGACTTCGAGCGCATCCTGCAGGAGCCGCACGCGTCGCTGACCGAACAGTACCAGGCCCTGCTCAAGACCGAAGGCCTGAATATCGAGTTCCTCGCCGACGGTATCAAGCGCCTGGCCGAGATTGCCTACCAGGTGAACGAGAAGACCGAGAACATCGGTGCCCGCCGCCTGCACACCCTGCTCGAGCGTTTGCTCGAAGAGGTGTCGTTCAGCGCTGGCGACCTGGCCAGCACCCATGACGAAGCGCCGATCCAGATCGACGCGGCGTATGTGAACAGCCACCTGGGTGAGCTGGCGCAGAACGAAGACCTGTCGCGTTACATCCTGTAAGACCGCAGGGGGCCGCCTTGCGGCCCATCGCGACGCAAGGCCGCTCCTACAAGGGAACGCGATCTCCTGTCGGAGCGGCCTTGTGTCGCGATGGGCTGCAAAGCAGCCCCCTTGCACAATCCCCCGAATCTCCTGAAGCTGTGCACCATCAGCTCCCGAGAGATTCCGCCCATGGCCCGCCTGCCCACCGCCATCAACCTGCACAAAGCCTCGAAAACCCTCAGCCTCACCTACGCCCCCGGCGAGGTCTACCACCTGCCCGCCGAATTCCTGCGCGTGCACTCCCCCTCCGCCGAGGTCCAGGGCCACGGCAACCCCATCCTGCAGTTCGGCAAGATCAACGTCGGCCTCAGCGGGCTGGAACCTGCCGGGCAATACGCACTGAAACTGACCTTCGACGACGGCCATGACAGCGGCCTGTTCACCTGGGAGTACCTCGAGCAACTGTGCCTGCGCCAGGAACAGCTGTGGGCCGAGTACCTCGACGAACTGCACAAGGCCGGGAAATCCCGCGACCCCGCCGAGTCGGTGGTCAAACTCATGCTCTAGCGCAAGGCCTTCAGGATTTAGAGCGCATTTTCTAAATTCATTTGTTTGAATACCTTACAGACAGCCCAGTGAAGGGCTGTCTTGCGCATTACATGAAAGTCGGGTAACCAATGGGGGGTGGCAAGTTCCCTGCATCAAATTGCAGGTAGCCAGAACCCTCGCAGCACCGCTGTTCCTTATCACTGGTCACCCGAGTAGCAGTACCGGGCTCAGAACTGTGCACCCGCCACAGCAACCGGTACTCGTCTCAGGACAACGGAGCGTCGTAGATGAGTAACAAGAACAACGATGAGCTGCAGCGGCAGGCCTCGGAAAACACCCTGGGGCTGAACCCGGTCATCGGTATCCGTCGCAAGGACCTGTTGAGCTCGGCACGCACCGTGCTGCGCCAGGCCGTGCGCCAACCGCTGCACAGCGCCAAGCATGTGGCCCACTTTGGCCTGGAGCTGAAGAACGTGCTGCTGGGCAAGTCCAGCCTTGCCCCGGAAAGCGACGACCGTCGCTTCAATGACCCGGCATGGAGCAACAACCCACTTTACCGCCGCTACCTGCAAACCTATCTGGCCTGGCGCAAGGAGCTGCAGGACTGGATCGGCAGCAGTGACCTTTCGCCCCAGGACATCAGCCGTGGCCAGTTCGTCATCAACCTGATGACCGAAGCCATGGCGCCGACCAACACCCTGTCCAACCCGGCAGCGGTCAAACGCTTTTTCGAAACAGGCGGCAAGAGCCTGCTCGATGGCCTTTCCAACCTGGCCAAGGACCTGGTCAACAACGGCGGCATGCCCAGCCAGGTGAACATGGACGCCTTCGAGGTGGGCAAGAACCTGGGCACCAGTGAAGGCGCCGTGGTGTACCGCAACGATGTGCTGGAGCTGATCCAGTACAGCCCCATCACCGAGCAGGTGCATGCCCGCCCGCTGCTGGTGGTGCCGCCGCAAATCAACAAGTTCTACGTATTCGACCTGAGCCCGGAAAAGAGCCTGGCGCGCTACTGCCTGCGCTCGCAGCAGCAGACCTTCATCATCAGCTGGCGCAACCCGACCAAAGCCCAGCGCGAATGGGGCCTGTCCACCTATATCGATGCGCTCAAGGAGGCGGTCGACGCGGTGCTGGCGATTACCGGCAGCAAGGACCTGAACATGCTCGGTGCCTGCTCCGGCGGCATCACCTGCACGGCATTGGTCGGCCACTATGCCGCGCTAGGCGAGAACAAGGTCAATGCCCTGACCCTGCTGGTCAGCGTGCTGGACACCACCATGGACAACCAGGTCGCCCTGTTCGTCGACGAGCAGACCCTGGAGGCCGCCAAGCGCCACTCCTACCAGGCCGGCGTGCTCGAAGGCAGCGAGATGGCCAAGGTGTTCGCCTGGATGCGCCCCAACGACCTGATCTGGAACTACTGGGTCAACAACTACCTGCTCGGCAACGAGCCGCCGGTGTTCGACATCCTGTTCTGGAACAACGACACCACGCGCCTCCCGGCCGCCTTCCATGGCGACCTGATCGAGATGTTCAAGAGCAACCCGCTGACGCGCCCGGACGCCCTGGAAGTGTGCGGCACTCCGATCGATCTGAAACAGGTCAAATGCGACATCTACAGCCTCGCCGGCACCAATGACCACATTACCCCTTGGCAGTCGTGCTACCGCTCGGCGCACCTGTTCGGCGGCAAGATCGAATTCGTGCTGTCCAACAGCGGCCATATCCAGAGCATCCTCAACCCGCCAGGCAACCCCAAGGCGCGCTTCATGACCGGTGCCGATCGCCCAGGTGACCCGGTGGCCTGGCAAGAAAACGCTACCAAGCATGCGGACTCCTGGTGGCTGCACTGGCAAAGCTGGCTGGGCGAACGTGCCGGCGAGCTGAAAAAGGCACCGACCCGTCTGGGCAACCGTGCCTATGCCGCTGGCGAGGCATCCCCGGGCACCTACGTTCACGAGCGTTGAGCTGCAGCGCCGTGGCCCCTGCGGGGCGCCACGGTGTTCATTTCACCCCATGAGTCACGCGCATGCCGCAACCCTATATCTTCAGGACCGTCGAGCTGGACAACCAGTCCATCCGCACCGCCGTCCGCCCGGGCAAGTCGCATCTGACGCCGCTGCTGATCTTCAACGGCATCGGCGCCAACCTGGAGCTGGTGTTTCCGTTCATCGAGGCGCTGGACCCGGACCTGGAAGTCATCGCCTTTGACGTGCCCGGGGTCGGCGGCTCGTCCACGCCGCGCCACCCTTACCGCTTCCCCGGGTTGGCCAAGCTGACGGCACGCATGCTCGACTACCTCGACTACGGCCAGGTCAATGTCATCGGTGTGTCGTGGGGCGGCGCCCTGGCCCAGCAGTTCGCCCACGACTACCCCGAGCGCTGCAAGAAGCTGGTGCTGGCCGCCACTGCCGCCGGTGCGGTGATGGTGCCGGGTAAGCCCAAGGTGCTGTGGATGATGGCCAGCCCGCGGCGCTACGTGCAGCCGTCGCATGTCATCCGCATTGCGCCGACGATCTATGGCGGCGGCTTCCGGCGTGACCCGGACCTGGCCATGCAGCACGCCGCCAAGGTGCGCTCCGGCGGCAAGATGGGCTACTACTGGCAGCTGTTCGCCGGGCTTGGCTGGACCAGCATCCATTGGCTGCACAAGATCCAGCAGCCGACCCTGGTGCTGGCAGGCGACGACGACCCGTTGATCCCGCTGATCAACATGCGCCTGCTGGCCTGGCGAATTCCCAATGCCCAGCTACACATTATCGACGACGGCCATCTGTTCCTGATCACCCGGGCCGAGGCCGTCGCCCCGATCATCATGAAGTTCCTTCAGCAAGAGCGTCAGCGCGCTGTCATGCACCCTCGCCCGGTTTCGGGCGTGTAGGGGCGGGCTTGCCCGCGATGCGGCGCCATGGTTAGAACGAGGGAGTGTTGCCATGAAAGACAAAACGGCCAAAGGAACGACAACGCTTCCCGCCACCAGCATGAACGTGCAGAACGCCATCCTCGGCCTGCGCGGCCGTGACCTGATTTCCACGCTGCGCAATGTCAGCCGCCAAAGCCTGCGTCATCCGCTGCACACCGCGCATCACCTGTTGGCCCTGGGTGGTCAGCTGGGCAGGGTGATGCTGGGTGACACACCGTTTCAGCCGAACCCGCGCGATCCGCGCTTCAGCGACCCGACATGGAGCCAGAACCCGTTCTACCGGCGCGGCCTGCAAGCCTACCTGGCCTGGCAGAAGCAGACCCGCCTGTGGATCGAGGAAAGCCACCTGGACGACGATGACCGGGCCCGTGCGCACTTCCTGTTCAACCTGATCAACGATGCACTGGCGCCGAGCAACTCGCTGCTCAACCCGCTGGCGGTCAAGGAACTGTTCAACAGCGGTGGCCAGAGCCTGGTACGCGGCGTGGCCCACCTGCTCGATGACCTGCGCCACAACGATGGCCTGCCACGCCAGGTCGACGAGCGCGCCTTCGAAGTGGGCGGCAACCTGGCCGCAACCGCCGGCGCCGTGGTGTTTCGCAACGAGCTGCTGGAGCTGATCCAGTACAAGCCGATGAGCGAAAGGCAGCATGCCAGGCCACTGCTGGTGGTGCCGCCGCAGATCAACAAGTTCTACATCTTCGACCTCAGCCCGACCAACAGCTTTGTCCAGTACATGCTCAAGAGCGGCCTGCAGGTGTTCATGGTGAGCTGGCGCAACCCCGACCCGCGCCACCGCGAATGGGGCCTGTCCAGCTACGTGCAGGCCCTGGAAGAAGCGCTCAACGCCTGCCGCAGCATCAGCGGCAACCGCGACCCCAACCTGATGGGTGCCTGCGCCGGCGGCCTGACCATGGCCGCGCTGCAGGGTCACCTGCAGGCCAAGCACCAACTGCGTCGGGTGCGCAGCGCCACCTACCTGGTCAGCCTTCTGGACAGCAAGTTCGAAAGCCCCGCCAGCCTGTTCGCCGACGAGCAGACCATCGAGGCCGCCAAGCGCCGCTCCTATCAGCGCGGCGTGCTGGATGGCGCCGAGGTGGCGCGGATCTTCGCCTGGATGCGGCCCAACGACCTGATCTGGAACTACTGGGTCAACAACTACCTGCTCGGCAAGACACCACCAGCCTTCGACATCCTGTACTGGAACGCCGACAGCACACGCCTGCCCGCCGCGCTGCATGGCGACCTGCTGGACTTCTTCAAACTCAACCCGCTGACTCACCCAGCCGGCCTGGAGGTATGCGGCACCCCCATCGACCTGCAGAAGGTCGATCTGGACAGTTTCACCGTGGCCGGCAGCAACGACCACATCACCCCGTGGGATGCGGTGTACCGCTCGGCCTTGCTGCTGGGCGGCGACCGTCGCTTCGTGCTGGCCAACAGCGGGCACATCCAGAGCATCATCAACCCGCCCGGCAACCCCAAGGCCTATTACCTGGCCAACCCCAAGCTGTCCAGCGACCCGCGAGCCTGGTTCCACGATGCCAAGCGCAGCGAAGGCAGCTGGTGGCCGTTGTGGCTGGAGTGGATCACCCCGCGCTCCGGCCCGCTCAAGGCACCGCGCAGTGAACTGGGCAATGCCACCTACCCACCGCTGGGCCCTGCGCCGGGCACCTACGTGCTGACCCGATGAGCATGCCGACTGGATGAAGACTCGCGACCGTATCCTCGAATGTGCCCTGCAGCTGTTCAACCAGCAGGGCGAACCGAACGTATCCACCCTGGAAATTGCCAACGAACTGGGCATCAGCCCCGGCAACCTCTACTACCACTTCCACGGCAAGGAGCCGTTGGTGCTGGGGCTGTTCGAGCGCTTTGAAGAAGCGCTGATGCCCTTGCTCGACCCGCCGCTGGAGGTACGCCTGGATGCCGAGGATTACTGGCTGTTCCTGCACCTGATCGTCGAACGCATGGCGCAGTACCGCTTCCTGTTCCAGGACCTGTCGAACCTGACCGGGCGCCTGCCCAAACTGGCTCGCGGCATGCGCAGCCTGATCAACGCGCTCAAGCGCACGCTGGCGGCGTTGCTGGCCAGCCTCAAGGGCCAAGGGTTGGTAGAGAGCGAGACCCAGGCGCTGGGGCAACTGGTGGAGCAGATCACCCTGACACTGATGTTCTCGCTGGATTACCAGCGGGTACTGGGGCGCGAGGGGGATGTGGGGATTGTGGTGTACCAGGTGATGATGCTGGTGGCGCCGCATCTGCAGGCCCAGGCGCGGGGGGCGGCGGAGCAGTTGGCGGTGAGGTATCTGGAGGGGTAAGCCTGACAGAAATGTATTGCAGCAGCCGACGCATTCGCGGGTGAACCCGCTCCCACAGGTACGGTGCAGAGCTTACAAGCGGCGCAGCACCTGTGGGAGCGGGTTTACCCGCGAAGAAGGCGACGCGGTATCAGATCAGGGTACCGGTGCCTGTCGGTGCCGAAGGCGGATTGGTGGCCGGAGCCGCGGTTGGTGCAGGAGCTGCGCTAGCGGCCGGAGCGGCGCTGGCCGCTGGAGCTGCCGGCTTGGCGGCTGCTGGCTTGGCCGGTGCTTTCTTCACTGCAGGCTTCTTCGCCACAGCCGGCTTGGCCGCTGCCGGTTTCGCCGCAGGCTTGGCCGCCGCAGTCTTGGCAGCAGGTTTAGCCGCTGCGGCCTTGGCCGCCGGCTTGGCCGCCGCGGTTTTCGCCGCAGGCTTGGCCGCTGCCGTCTTGGCCAGTGGCTTGGCCGCCGCCTTGCTCGCAGCCGGTTTGGCTGCAGTGCGCGACGAAATCGGGGTAACCGAAGCGCCGGTGAGTTTCTCGATCTGCTTGGTCAGGCTGTCCACCTGCTGGTGCAGGGCCTTGATCTCGTTGCGGCTCGGCACGCCGAGGCGCGAGATGGCGCTGTTCAGGCGCTTGTCGAAGGCCTCTTCGAGTTCGCTCCACTTGCCCAGCGCACGGTCCTTCACGCCCGACACACGCGAAGTGGTCGACGACTTGGCAGTTTCAGCAACATCTTCGGCGGTCTTCTTCGCCTGCTTCTCGGCCTTCTCGCCATCCTTCACCAGCGAGTCGAACAGCTTCGGGCCGTCCTGGTCGATCTTCGAATAGATACCAAGCCCCGCCAGCCAGATCTTGCGGGAGTACTTCTCGATCCCGCCGACCCAGGAGCTGCCTTCTTTCTCGGAATTCTTCTTGCCAGCCATCCTGCTCTCCTTATGGTTTGTGCGCGACGCGCTCGAGCAGCTCGTGCAGCTGTTCAAGCTTGATGGACAACGCCTCAACGTCATGTTTAGACGGAATGCCAAGGCGATTCAAGGCGCGACCTACCCGCGCGTCGAAAGCTTTTTCGATCTTGTCCAGTTGAACTTCGACCTTGCCGCGTACGCGACTGACTTCCTGAGTCGCTTCGTCGAGCTGGTTGTTGGCAGCATCGAGCTCCTTGTCGATGCGCTTCTTGCCACGCTTCTCGACGCCTTCGCCGGCCTTGACCAGCTCATTGAAGTAGTCGGAGCCTTCCTGGCCCACACGCGCATAGGCGCCGATGCCCGCCAGCCAGATCTTGCGCGCGTAGCCGCGCACCTCGCCCAGCGTGCCCGGGGCGTCGTCCTTTTTCTTCACAGTCACTTTGGCCATGCTCTGTACCTCATGCTCATGAGTGGAGGAGAAACCGCCCATGGAGGTTGGGCTTGAGCACAAGGTAGAGAGGGAAATTAGAATCTTCACCCTAAGGTGAACGAGCATGGCCCCGGGAAGGGGTCAGGCCAGGGCTTTGTCCAGCGCCCGCTCGATCTCGCCCTTGATGGTGCCGCTCATCATCGACAGCATCATGCCCAGCTTCAATTCGACGCGGATGCGGTCATCGAAGATGTGCACGCTGCCGTTGGCACCGCTGCGCGCCACGTCGACCCTGTCGCCGTTCCAGGTGGCCTTGAGGTCGTATTCGCGGGTCAGTTTGTCGACCAGCGCTTCAGCCTTGGCACGGGCGGCATCGCGGCCGAGGGAATGTTTGCGTTCGACGCTGATCTGGGTCATGCGGGTGTTCCTGAAGATGAAGACATAATGAGCATTATGCCCGCCCCTGCCCACTGGCACACCCCGCCAAGACAAATCTGCCCGTTCGCCCTAGAATGGCGGTAATTTTTTCCGGTGAAGCGATATGAACGACCAGCGCAAAGGCGACCACGCCGAACCCACCACCCATTTCGGTTACCAGGACGTCCCTGAAAGCCAGAAGGCGAAGAAAGTCGCCGAGGTGTTCCACTCGGTAGCAGCCAAGTACGACCTGATGAACGACGTGCTTTCCGGCGGCATGCACCGCCTGTGGAAGCGCTTCACCATCGAGCTGTCGGGCGTACGCGCCGGCAATCGTGTACTGGACATCGCCGGCGGTACCGGCGACTTGGCCGCCAAGTTCTCGCGGCTGGTTGGCCCGACCGGTCAGGTAGTGCTGGCCGACATCAACGAATCGATGCTCAAGGTCGGCCGTGACCGCCTGCTCGACCGTGGCGTGGCCGGCAACATCGAGTTCGTTCAGGCCGACGCCGAGAAGCTGCCATTCCCGGACAACCACTTCGACTGCGTGACCATCGCCTTCGGCCTGCGCAACGTCACCCACAAGGACGAAGCCATCCGCTCGATGCTGCGCGTGCTCAAGCCAGGCGGTCGCCTGCTGGTGCTGGAGTTCTCCAAGCCGACCAACAAGCTGATGTCCAAGGCCTACGACGCCTACTCGTTCGCCTTCATGCCGCTGGCCGGCAAGCTGATCACCAACGACTCGGAGAGCTACCGTTACCTCGCCGAGTCGATCCGCATGCACCCCGATCAGGAAACCCTGAAGGCCATGATGGTCGAGGCCGGTTTCGACCGGGTCACCTATCACAACATGACCAGCGGCATCGTTGCCGTGCATCGGGGGATCAAGCCCTGATGCTGCTGGCCGGGCTGCTCGCCAGCGCCGAACATGGCCTGAACCGCGTCCTGCGCATGGACAGCACGGCCCTGCCGCGGCTGGCCGCGCTGGAGGGCAAGGTCATCGAGATCGACTGCCGCCAGCCAGCCTTGCAGGTGTTCATCCTGCCCGATGAAGAGGGCCTGATGCTCGCCGCCCACTGGCAAGGCGAGGTCGACTGCAGCCTGCGAGCCCCGGCCGGCAGCCTGGCGCAACTGGCCCTGGCCAGGGACAAGACCGCCGTGCTGCACAGCCCGCAAGTCGAACTGCATGGCGACAGCGCCGTGTTGCTCGACCTGTTCGGTGTGCTGCAGGACCTGGAGCTGGACTGGGAACACGAACTGCAACGCTGGCTTGGCCCGGTCGCCACGGCGCTGCTGGCCGGCCACATCCGCCTGCGCGCACGCTGGACCCGCCAGGGCCTGGCGCGCTTCAGCCAGAACCTTTCCGAGTACCTGGCCGAAGAGTCCCGCACCCTGGTCGGCAAGCGCGAAGCCGAAGCCGCCTTCAGCGAGCTCGACACCCTGAAGCTCGATACAGAACGCCTCGAGGCGCGCCTCAAGCGCCTCTCCCGATCCCTTGATACCAGCGATAACGCATGAAGCTGCTCGCCGTCCGCCGTCTTTTTCGCATCCAGCGTGTGGTGATCCGCTACCGTCTCGATGACCTGCTGTTCGACCTGCCGCTGCCCTGGTGGCTGATGAGCCTGCGACTGCTGATGCCGTGGCGCTGGCTGCCGCGCAAGCCGTCCGAGCTCAACCGAGGCGCGCGCCTGCGCCTGGCCCTGCAGGACCTGGGGCCGATCTTCATCAAGTTCGGCCAGTTGTTGTCCACCCGCCGTGACCTGCTGCCCAACGACATAGCCGATGAACTGATGCTGCTGCAGGACCGCGTGCCGCCGTTCGACCCCAAGCAGGCCGTGGCACTGATCGAGGCGCAGCTGGGCGCCCCGGTAACGCAACTGTTCAGCCGCTTCGACGTCGAACCACTGGCCTCCGCCTCGGTGGCCCAGGTGCATGCTGCGCGCCTGAAAAGTGGCGAGGAAGTAGTGGTCAAGGTGGTGCGCCCGGGCCTGAAGCCGGTGATCGCCCAGGACCTGGCCTGGCTGTTCCTGATCGCCAAGGCCGCCGAGCGCGCTTCGGCCGACGCCCGCCGCCTGCACCCGGTGGAAATCGTCGGCGACTACGAAAAAACCATCTACGACGAGCTCGACCTGCTGCGCGAAGCGGCCAACGCCAGCCAGTTGCGGCGCAATTTCGAAGGCTCCGAGCTGATGTACGTGCCCCAGGTGTACTGGGACCTGTGCCGCCCCAAGGTGCTGGTGATGGAGCGCATCTACGGCGTGCCGGTGACCGACATGGCCACCTTGGCCGACCAGCGCACCGACATGAAGCTGCTGGCCGAACGGGGTGTGGAGGTGTTCTTCACCCAGGTGTTCCGCGACAGCTTCTTCCATGCCGACATGCACCCGGGCAACATTTTCGTCAGCACGGTCAAACCATGGAGCCCGCAGTACATTGCCATCGACTGCGGCATCGTCGGCAGCCTGACCGCCGAGGACCAGGACTACCTGGCGCGCAACCTGATCGCTTTCTTCAAGCGTGACTACCGCCGCGTCGCCCAGTTGCACATCGACTCGGGCTGGGTGCCGGCGCACACCAAGGTCAACGAGTTCGAAGCGGCGATCCGCACCGTGTGCGAGCCGATCTTCGAAAAACCGTTAAAGGATATTTCCTTCGGCCAGGTGCTGATGCGCCTGTTCCAGACCGCCAGGCGCTTCAACATGGAAGTGCAGCCGCAGCTGGTATTGCTGCAGAAAACCCTGCTCAACATCGAAGGCCTGGGCCGCCAGTTGTACCCAGACCTGGACCTGTGGAGCACCGCCAAGCCGTTCCTCGAGCGCTGGATGCGCGACCGCATGAGCCCCAAGGCCGTGCTCGGCAACATCCACAGCCAGGTCGAGCAACTGCCGCACCTGGCCGACATGGCCCGCGACCTGCTCGAGCGCCTGTCGCAACCGCACCTGCACGATCCGCAACTGCCGGAGCGGCGCCGCCACGGCGACCGCTGGGCGCTGCGCCTGCTCGGCGCCGGCCTTCTTGGCGGGGGCGCGGTACTGGCCGCTGGTGCCGCCGCGGCCGCCAGCCTGGCCGCCCCTGCCGCCTGGCCGGCCTGGCTGATGCTGGCCGCCGGCCTTTACCTGATCGTGCGCCAATAGCCAGCCGCGCCCATGGCTGGCACACTAGCGCAAAGGGCCCGGCACAGGAGCGGGCCCGCTTTGGAGTCGACGATGAAAGACTGGCTGGACGAGATCAAGTGGAACAGCGAGGGCCTGGTACCGGCGATCGCCCAGGACCACAAGACCGGACGCGTGCTGATGATGGCCTGGATGAACCGCGAATCGCTGGCCCTGACCGCCGCCGAGCAACGCGCCATCTACTGGTCGCGTTCGCGTGGCAAGCTGTGGCGCAAGGGCGAGGAATCCGGGCATGTGCAGAAGCTGCATGAAATGCGCCTGGACTGCGATGCCGACGTGATCATCCTGATGGTCGAGCAATTGGGTCATATCGCCTGCCATACCGGCCGTGAAAGCTGCTTCTACCGCGTCTTCGAAGACGGCCAGTGGAAAACCGTCGACCCGGTCCTGAAAGACCCGGATGCCATCTACAGCGCAGGACACTGACATGAGCGACACCCTGAACCGCCTGGCCGAAGTGCTTGAAGAACGCAAGCAAGCGGCGCCCGACAGCTCCTACGTGGCCAGCCTGTACCACAAGGGCCTGAACAAGATCCTCGAAAAGCTCGGCGAAGAGTCGGTCGAGACGATCATTGCCGCCAAGGACGCCGCGGTCAGCAAGGATTACAGCGATGTCATCTACGAAACCGCCGACCTGTGGTTTCATAGCCTGGTAATGCTCAGCGCGCTGGGCCAGCATCCGCAGGCCGTGCTCGATGAGCTGGAACGCCGCTTCGGGCTTTCCGGGCATGATGAGAAAGCTGCACGAACGCCTGCTGCCTGACGTATTTTCGGGGCCTGTGGGAGCGGGTTCACCCGCGAACACCGGCAAAGCCGGTGCCATACACCGCGTTGCATTCTTCGCGGGTGAACCCGCTCCCACAATGGTTGCAATGCAGCCCCGATAGGGCCAACACACATTTTTCAGGAGTACGAAATGGGTATCTTTGACTGGAAACACTGGATCGTCCTGCTAGTGGTCGTGGTCCTGGTGTTCGGTACCAAGAAGCTGAAGAACTTCGGCAGTGACCTGGGTGAGTCGATCAAGGGCTTCCGCAAGGCCATGAGCGACGAAGAGAACAAGCCAGCCGAGCAGACCCCGCCGCCTGCCCAACCCGTTCCACCGGTGCAGAACACTGCCCAGCAGAACCAGGGCCACACCATCGAAGGCCAGGCCCAGCCGGTCCAAGAGCCGCAGCGGAAAGACTGACCCATGTTCGGCATCAGTTTCAGCGAGCTGCTGCTCGTCGGCCTGGTCGCCCTGCTGGTGCTCGGCCCCGAGCGCCTGCCCGGTGCCGCGCGCACGGCAGGCCTGTGGATCGGCCGGCTCAAGCGCAGTTTCAACAGCATCAAGATGGAAGTGGAGCGCGAAATCGGCGCCGACGAAATCCGCCGCCAGCTGCACAACGAGCACATCCTGCAGATGGAAGAGGAAGCCAAGCGCATCCTCAACCCGATGACGCCACCGGCGCAGCCGCCTGTCACCACCGCAACCGTTCAGCCCCCCGCCGGGCTCGAAGCCAGGCCGGTCGAGACCGCTGCCGCCCCGGCCACGCCCTCTGAACCGCCTCAACCGCCGCGAGCCCCATGAGCGAAAATCCGGAACACGACCAGCCAATGCCGCTGGTTTCGCACCTGACCGAACTGCGCACCCGCCTGTTGCGCTGCGTTGCCGTCATTTTCCTGATCTTTGCCGGGCTGTTCTCCTTCGCCCAGCAGATCTACACCCTGGTCTCCGCACCGCTGCGCGAGCACTTGCCGGCCAATGCCACGATGATCGCCACCGACGTGGCATCGCCGTTCCTCACGCCGTTCAAGCTGACCATGATCGTCTCGCTGTTCCTGGCGATTCCGTTCATCCTCCAGCAGATCTGGGGCTTCATCGCACCCGGGCTGTACCGCCATGAAAAGCGCATTGCCATTCCGCTGCTGGTGTCGAGCATCTTCCTGTTCTACGCCGGCATGGCCTTCGCCTATTTCCTGGTGTTCCCGCTGATCTTCGGCTTCTTCGCCAGCGCCACGCCGGAAGGCGTGTCGATGATGACCGACATCGCCAGCTACCTCGACTTCGTGATGACGCTGTTCTTCGCCTTTGGCGTGGCCTTCGAAATCCCGGTGGCGGTGGTGCTGCTGGTATGGATCGGCGTGGTCGACGTGAAGTACCTGAAGAAGATTCGCCCCTACGTGATCATCGGCTGTTTCGTGGTCGGCATGGTCCTTACCCCGCCGGACATCTTCTCCCAGACCCTGCTGGCCGTACCCATGTGGCTGCTGTTCGAGATCGGCGTGCTGTGCGGCAGTCTGATCCGCAAGCGCAGCGCCCACGACGAAACCGCCAACGACCACAACGACCAGCCACCAGCGACCCAACCGTGAACCTGTTGCTCCTTGAAGAGGCCGACTTCGTCTCGGCCGACCGCGTCGTCCTCGCAGATAGGCGCTTCACCCACATGCAGGACATCCACCGTGTGGCGGTGGGCGACAACCTGCGCGTGGGGCGTATCAACGGCCTGATGGGCAAGGCCACGGTGCTGCGCCTGGAAAAGCACGAAGCAGAGCTGGAAGTCGCCTTTGACCAGCAGCCACCGGCCAAGCTGCCGCTGACCCTGGTGCTGGCCGTACCTCGGCCGAAAATGCTGCGCCGGCTTTTCCAGACCGTGGCCACCCTTGGCGTGCCGCGGCTTATCCTGCTGAACAGCTACAAGGTCGAGAAAAGCTTCTGGCAAACACCGTTCCTGCACCCGGACAGTATTCGCGAGAACCTCATCCTGGGCCTGGAACAAGCCCGCGACACCGTGCTGCCCGAAGTGATCATCGAGAAGCGCTTCAAACCGTTCGTCGAAGACCGCCTGCCGGCCATCACCGCAGGCACCCTGGGCTTGGTCGGCCACCCCGGCCCCTACCCCGCCTGCCCGCGCGCCGTGGAGCAGCACGTGACCCTGGCCATCGGCCCGGAGGGCGGCTGGATCCCCTACGAGGTGGACCTGCTAGGCAAGGCAGGCCTGGCTCCGGTCCAGCTGGGCGACCGCATCCTGCGGGTAGAGACCGCGGTGACAGCGCTGCTTTCACGGATTTTCTGACACTCTAGTCAATTTTTACCCATAAAGTTTCCCTTCCCCAGGCCGATTGTCTTGGCAACACAACAATTAATCGTGCTGCCAAGGCGCCGGGGAGTCGTACATGTATCAATGGTTCGCCCAATCATTGGGCAATGTGAGCGTCAATCGCAAACTGGGGCTGGGCTTCGGCCTGGTGCTGCTGTTGACCCTGGCCATTACCCTGGCTGGCTGGCACGGCATGGACAGCATCATCAACCGTGGCGACAAGCTGGGAAACATCTCGGTCATCCAGCAGTACACCCAGGAACTGCGCATCGCCCGCCAGCATTACCAGCGCCAGCCTGACGAAGCCTCGGTGGCAGAGCTGGAAAAAGCCCTGGGCAATCTCGAGCGCCAGGTGCAGCTTATGCTCGGGCAGATCGAGCAGCCCGCTGACAGACAGCGCCTTGAGCAGCAGCGCGAGGCCGTGCGCGGCTACCAGCAGGCATTCAACGACCTGAAACAGGCCGGCCAGCGCCGCGAGGCCAGCCGCGCCGTGCTAGGCGACACTGCCGACAAGGCCGCGGAGCTGATTGGCCGGGTGCAACGCGGCCTGCTGCAGGGTGGCGATATCAGCCAGTACCAGCACGCGGTGGAAGTCAGCGCCCTGTTGCAACAGGCGCGGTTCCAGGTACGCGGTTACACCTACAGCGGCAACGCCGACTACCAGCAAACGGCGCTGAAGGCCATCGACCAGGCCTTGGCCGAGCTACGCGCGCTACCGGCCAAAGTGCCGGCGGAGCACGCTGCCAGCCTGGACGATGCCACCACCGCCCTGGCAGGCTACCGCGACGCGGTCACCCAGTTCGGCAATGCCCAGGCCGCCAGTGAGCAGGCCCTGCAGAGCATGGTCGAGCACGGCACGGTACTGCTGCAGACCAGCCAGGCGATGACCACCTCACAAACCGCTGTGCGCGACGCCGGGGCGGCCCAGGCCAAGACCGTGCTCGCCGTGGCCACCGTGCTGGCGCTGGCCCTCGGCCTGCTGGCGGCCTGGGCCATCACCCGGCAAATCATCGTCCCGCTGCGCCAGACCTTGCACGCCGCCGAGCGCGTGGCCAGTGGCGACCTGACCCTGAACCTGCAGGTACAACGCCGCGACGAACTGGGCCAGTTGCAGGCCAGCATGCAGCGCATGACCCAGGGCCTGCGCGAACTGATCAGCGGTATCGGTGATGGCGTCACGCAGATCGCCAGTGCTGCCGAGGAGCTGTCGGCGGTGACCGAGCAGACCAGTGCCGGAGTCAACAACCAGAAGGTCGAGACCGATCAGGTGGCAACCGCCATGAACCAGATGACCGCCACCGTGCATGAGGTGGCGCGCAATGCCGAGCAGGCCTCGGAAGCTGCGTTGATGGCCGACCAGCAAGCCCGCGAAGGCGACCGTGTGGTGGGCGAGGCGGTGGCGCAGATCGAGCGCCTGGCCGGCGAAGTGGTCAATTCCAGCGAAGCGATGAACCAGCTCAAGGCCGAAAGCGACAAGATCGGCAGCGTGCTCGACGTGATCAAGTCGGTGGCCCAGCAGACCAACCTGCTGGCCCTCAACGCGGCGATCGAGGCGGCCCGGGCCGGCGAGGCCGGGCGTGGCTTTGCTGTGGTGGCCGATGAGGTGCGCAGCCTGGCGCAGCGCACCCAGCAATCGACCGAAGAGATCGAAGAGCTGATTGCCGGCCTGCAGAGCGGCACCCAGCGTGTGGCCAGCGTGATGGACAGCAGCCGCCAGTTGACCGACAGCAGCGTCGAACTGACCCGCCGAGCCGGCAGTTCGCTGGAGACCATCACCCGTACCGTGTCTTCGATCCAGGCCATGAACCAGCAGATTGCCACGGCAGCGGAAGAACAGACGGCTGTTGCTGAGGAGATCAACCGCAGCGTGATGAACGTGCGGGATATTTCTGACCAGACCTCGGCGGCCAGTGAAGAGACGGCCAGTTCCAGCGTGGAGCTGGCGCGGTTGGGTACCCACCTGCAAGGGTTGGTGGGGCGGTTCAGGCTCTAGGCTGATGTGTAGGTCACCTGTACTGGCCTCTTCGCGGGTAAACCCGCTCCCACAGGTACCGCACAGTTCTCAAAATCTGTGCAGTACCTGTGGGAGCGGGTTTACCCGCGAAGAGGCCGGCGCAGGTGGAGTATTCCTACCTGTTGAAGTGAAATTTCCTACCTGATTATCAGGTCAAGTCCTACAGCTCCGCTGCCGATTGGCAAAGGTGTGATGCCAGCAATGCGCCTGCATCCTCGCCCCCAATCGCACGGAGATTCCTCATGCTCGGCTACCTCAACCGCAAGCTCGGCAACATCAGTGTCGCAGCCAAGCTCGCCCTCGGCTTTGCCGTAGTCCTGCTGCTTACCCTGGCCACTACCGTCAGTGGCTGGCGTGCACTGGATGACGCCATTGTGCGCTCGCAGCAACTCAGCGAAATCGGCCTGATCAACGACCTGACCAAAGACTTGCGCGCAGAGCGCATCACTTACCGCGTACTCAACGACAATGCCAGCAGAACGCGGATAGCCAACATTCTCGACCAGCTCAACAGCATGCTGAGCACCTTGCAACAACGTAGCAGCGTGGATGAATCCCGGCAGATGCTGACCGAAAAGCTGGCGTTGCTGCAGCGCCTGCGCGGCGATTTCAGCGCGCTGGAGAATACTGTCGCCAAGCGTATCGCCCTGCGCCAGGCCATGCAGGCCCATGAGCAGAAGCTCACCGAAGTAATCGACGATCTCCAGACCCAGGCCTTGCTGAGGATGCCTGCCGACAGCCAGCAAAGCGGTGTGCTGGGGCTGATGGACACGCTTGGCCGACATATCGACGGTGCCAACCAGCAGAGCCTGATTCCGGCCTATACCTTCTCCCCTGTGGAAAGCTTCGCCAAGGTCGGCGACACCTCCCTGGATGCCGCCGCCAGCAGCCTTGCGCAACTGCTCAAAGGCCTTGCTCCACTTGGCTTGCCCCATGCGCTCACCCAGCAGCCCGGAGAGCAGCTGGCCAAGTACCGCGCCAGCCTGGATGAGTATCGTCGGGCTGCGGTGCGTGTCGAACAGCTGCAAAACAACATGGAGAACATGGGCAACGAGCTGCGCGCGGTAAGCCTGGAACTTGGCAAACGCAAGATCGAGCAGCGCGACAGGGAAGCCCTTGAGGCCCGCTCGCTGCTGACCACTGTAGCCCTGCTGGCGTTGGTCGTAGGCGTCGTGGCCGGCTGGCTGATCACCCTGCAGATCACCCAACCTTTGCGCCAGACCCTGGCCGTGGCCGGGCGCATCGCCAAGGGCGACCTGAGCCAGGTCGAACCGGTGCAACGCCGCGACGAGATGGGCCAGTTGCAAACCAGCATGCGCGAAATGACCTTGAGCCTGCGCGAGCTGATCGGTGGCATCGACCAGGGCGTCAGCCACCTGTCACAGGCCGCCACACAGCTGGCGGCCAGCAGCGAAGACACCAAGCTGCGCATCAACCAGCAACGCGAGGAAACCGACCAGGTGGCCACGGCCATGAACCAGATGAGCGCCACCGTGCAGGAAGTGGCGCAGAACGCTGAACAGGCCTCGCTGGCGGCGACCAACGCCGACCAGCAGGCGCAGATCGGCGACCAGGTGGTGGCCGAAGCCATTGGCCGTATCGAACAGCTGGCCGGGCAGATGGACCATTGTCTGGCGGCCATGCAGCACCTGGCGGGCGAGAGCCAGCGCATTGGCAGCATCCTCGATGTGATCAAGTCAGTGTCCGAGCAGACCAACCTGCTGGCCCTGAACGCGGCGATCGAAGCGGCACGGGCGGGTGAAGCCGGGCGTGGTTTTGCCGTGGTGGCCGATGAAGTGCGCGGTCTGGCCCAGCGTACCTCGACGGCGACCGAGGAAATCGGCCAACTGATCGACAGCCTGCACAACGGCACCGACGAAGTGACCCGCCTGCTGGACAACAGCAAGAGCCTGACCGAGCAGAGCGTGGAGCTGAGTCGCAAGGCAGGCCAGGCCCTGAGCCAGATAACTGACACCGTGTCGAACATCCAGGGCATGAACCAGCAGATCGCCACGGCCAGCGAAGAGCAGAGCGTGGTCGCCGAGCAGATCAATCGCAGTGTGCTGAATGTGCGCGATGTGTCGGATCAGACCAGTGCGGCCAGTGAGCAGACGGCGGCGTCGAGCGGGGAACTGGAGCAATTGGGGCAGCAGTTGCGGGGGATGGTGGGGCGGTTCAGCATTTGAGATTGCGGGGGGCTGCTTTGCGGCCCATTCGCCGGCAAGCCAGCTTGCTCCCACAGGGACCGTACAGTTCTCAGTACCTGTGGCACTCCTGTGGGAGCCGGCTTGCCGGCGATTGGGGCGCAAAGCGCCCCCCTTCGGTTAAAGCACCTGGCGCAGGAACGCCTGCGCACGCGGGTCTTTCGGCGAGGCGAAGAACGCGGCCGGGGCCGAATCTTCCAGCAACTTGCCATGGTCGAAGAACAGCACGCGGTCCGCCACTTCACGGGCAAAGCCCATTTCGTGGGTAACGCAGACCATGGTCATGCCTTCCTGGGCCAAGGTCTTCATCACGTCCAGCACCTCGCCGACCATTTCCGGGTCAAGCGCCGAGGTTGGCTCGTCGAACAGCATCACTTTCGGGTCCATGGCCAGGGCCCGGGCGATCGCCACCCGCTGCTGCTGGCCACCGGACAGGCGCGACGGGTATTCGTTGGCTTTCTGCGCAATGCCTACCTTCTCCAGCAGCGCCCGGGCCTTGGCTTCGCGGTCGGCCTTGTTGCGCTTGCGCACCACCTTCTGTGCCAGGCACAGGTTCTCCAGCACGGTCATGTGCGGGAACAGGTTGAAGTGCTGGAACACCATGCCGACTTCGCGGCGGTAGGCGTTGATGTCGGTCTTCGGGTCGGCCAGTTGCAGGCCGTCGATGGCCACATGGCCTTCGTCGAAATGCTCCAGGCCGTTGAGGCAGCGCAGGAAGGTCGATTTGCCCGAGCCCGACGGGCCGAGCACCACCACCACCTCGCCCTTGGCGACCTGGGTGGTGACGTTATCCACAGCCCGTACCACGTGGCCACGGGTGTCGAAGACTTTCAGCAAGTCACGGACTTCAATCACTTTGCGCAAGCCTCCGCTCGAGCCGGCTGGCCAGGTGCGACAGCGGCAGGTTGATCAGCAGGTACAGGCCTGCCACGCAGAACCAGATCTCGAACGTCGAGAACGAGGTGGTAATGGCCTCGCGGCCGCTCTTGGTCAGTTCGGTGATGGCGATCACCGACACCAGCGAGGTGTCCTTGACCAGGCTGATGAACTGGCCGGCCAAAGGCGGCAGCACGCGCTTGAAGGCCTGCGGCAGGATGACGTGGCGCATCGACTGGCCTGCGTTCAGGCCCAGCGAGCGGGCCGCTTCGTTCTGGCCCTTGGCAATGGACTGCACGCCGGCACGAACGATTTCGGCCACGTAGGCGCCAGTGAACAGCGCCAGTGCAGCCACCCCGGCAAACTCACGGGACAGGTTGAGCACGGTACCGATGAAGAAGTAGAAGATGAAGATCTGTACCAGCAGCGGTGTACCGCGCACCAGCTCGACGTACACCGTCGACAGGTCCCGCAGCGTAGGGTTGCTGGACAGGCGGCAAAGGCCGGCGAACAGGCCGATCAACAGGCCCAGGGCACCGGATACCACCGAAATCCAAAGCGTGGTCCACAGGCCCCAGGCCAGCGGGCCGGCCGACCAGTGGCGGGTGACGCCAACCTGGTCGCCTTCGGAAACATCGTCGCCACGGGCCAGCTGCAGGCTGTCCTTGTCTACATCGAGCACCTGCTCGGCACCGCTCTCATCTTTCAGCGTGACACGGGCATTGTCGCCAGAGATGACGATGTCCTGCACGGTGCCGTAACCGGCGGCGCGCTGTGCTTCCTCGGCCTTGTAGGCGAAGTACTGCGGTACGCGGTTCCAGCGCCACTCGTAGGAAATCATCGAGGTGGCCATGTACAGGCTGAACGCCAGGCCAACCAGGACCAGGGCAGTCAAACCGTGCCAGGGCCACTGGGCTTTCTTGTGTTTGATCACGTGGGGTACTTCCGTAAATGCGAACGCGCAGGGTTTGCCTGCGCGTCGGGGTCATAAAGCCGGCTTGTGGCCTGGGCCTTATTCCATTTCCTTCAGCCAGTCCTTGTTCTTGAACCACTTGTCGTGAATACGATCGTAGGTCCCGTCATGCTTGATCTGGTGCAGGAAGTTGTTGATGAAGTTGATGCTGTCGTAGTCGCCTTTCTTCAGGCCGAAGGCCAGCGGCTCGTAGGTGAAGGGTTCTTCGAGGAACAGCAGCTTGCCGGCACCGGCCTTGTCCACTGCCACCACGTTGTACGGCGCGTCGTAGACGAAGGCGTCAGCCTTGCCGTTGACCACGTCCATCACCGCTTCCTGCTCGTTGTCGTAGCCGTGGTACTTGGCCTTGGCGATCAGCTTCTTGGAAACCATTTCGCCGGTGGTGCCGAGCTTGGAGGTGATGCGGTACTTCTCGTTGTTCAGGTCCTTGTACGACTTGATCTCGCCCGCCAGTTCCTTGCGGATCAGCAGGGTCTGGCCGACCACGATGAAGGGTTCGCTGAAGTTCAGGCGCAGGTTGCGTTCCTGGGTCAGGGTCATGCCGCTGCCGATCATGTCGAACTTGTCGGTCAGCAGGGCCGGGATGATGCCGTCATAGGCCGTGGATACCGGCTCGAACTTGACGCCCATGGACTTGGCCATTGCCTTGAGGATATCGACTTCGAAGCCGATGATCTCGCCACGCTTGTTGGTCATCTGGAACGGCATGTAGGTCGGGTCCATGCCCACCCGCAGGGTGCCGCGCTTGACCGCGTCATCGATCGCGCCCGCCTGGGCGGCCGTCACGGCGACCAGGGCGGTGACACCGACCAGCAGTCGCGAAAGGTATTTCTTGATCATCACCAAGTCCCCTAGCAAGAAAAGTAGCGAATCTTATTGTTGGCATGGCCGTCGTAGCCAATGCGTCATATCGGAGAGGGATGCTAACGCATGGCGGCTCGGGGACCTAGAGCCGGGGGGGACTTTGTTGGCCAAAATCGAGGGAGGGCCCTAAAAGCTTCGCGGGTGAACCCGCTCCCACAGGTACGGCGCACACCTTGAAGGCTGTGCTGTACCTGTGGGAGCGGATTCATCGGGGCGCCGAACCGCCGCGAATAGGCCCGATCAGGCGCCGACGAGTGCCGGTTGGCCTTCATTCTCCGGATGCAACGGCAACAGCGGCGAATGCGGGTCGTTCTTGATCGACGCACGCCACACGTCGATCCACGCCGCATTGTGCTCGGCCCAGACCTGCTCGTGCAGGCGGGTCAGCGCCACCGGGTCGCTGAGCAGGGCCAGGCGGGTATTGAGGTCCAGTCCTTTCGGCCCTACCTCCATCGCCTTGGCCACACGCTCGGCGCGCAGTGCCTCGATCGGCGCTGCCTGACCATGACGGGCAGTGGCCATGGCACAGGCCAGGGCGTTCTGCCGCGGGTCGACCACAGCCCGTACGAAGCCGTCATGCAGGGCATGCCAGCGGTTTTCGTGGGTGTACTGGTCGGTGGCCAGCAGCTCTTGCGGGGTGGCATATTCCTCGGGGATGAGGAACAGCTTCTCGTCCTTGGCGGCAAGGCCCAGGCGGGTACGGCTGGAGATCACCGAAACCGGGATCGACAGCACCAGCGAACCAACGATTGGCGCCAGCCACCACAGGAAGCTCGGGTTCAGCCAGGCGACCAGCGCCGCCCAGGCGATGCCCAGCAGGGTCTGCGGGCCGTGGCGGCGCACCGCTTCACTCCACGGCGTGGAGTCGTCGTCACGCTGCGGCGAGTTCCAGGTGGCGGCCCAGCCGAGGAACGCGGCCAGCACGAAGCGGGTGTGGAAGATCATGCGCACCGGCGCCAGCAGCATGGAGAACAGCATCTCCATCAGCATCGACAGGGTGACCTTGATGCGCCCGCCAAACTCGGTCGCGCCCTTGGCCCAGATCAGAATGACGCTGAGCAGCTTGGGCAGGAACAGCAGCACGATGGTGGTGGAGAACAGCGCCACGGCCTTCTCCGGGTGCCACTGCGGCCACAGCGGGTAGAGCTGGTACGGCTCGATGAAGTACTGCGGCTCCATCAGCGTGTTGGTGGCCAGCAGCGCGGTCGACAGCACCAGGAACAGGAACCACAGCGGTGCCGACAGGTACGACATCACCCCGGTGAGGAACACCGCACGGTGCACCGGGTGCATGCCCTTGACCAGGAACAGGCGGAAGTTCATCAGGTTGCCGTGGCACCAGCGGCGGTCGCGCTTGAGCTCATCGAGCAGGTTCGGCGGCAGTTCTTCGTAGCTGCCCGGCAGGTCGTAGGCAATCCACACGCCCCAGCCGGCACGGCGCATCAGCGCGGCTTCGACGAAGTCGTGGGAGAGGATTGCACCGGCGAACGCACCCTTGCCCGGCAACGGCGCCAGGGCGCAGTGCTCGATGAACGGCTTCATGCGGATGATCGCGTTGTGGCCCCAGTAGTGCGACTCGCCCAGCTGCCAGAAGTGCAGGCCAGCGGTGAACAGCGGGCCGTACACGCGGGTGGCGAACTGCTGCAGGCGCGCATACAGGGTGTCCATGCCCGAGGCCTTCGGCCCGGTCTGGATGATACCGGCGTCCGGGTTGGCCTCCATCAGGCGCACCAGGCTGCTCAGGCACTCGCCGCTCATGACGCTGTCGGCGTCGAGTACGACCATGTACTTGTATTCGCCGCCCCAACGACGGCAGAAGTCGTCGAGGTTGCCGCTCTTGCGCTTCACCCGGCGCCGACGGCGGCGGTAGAAGATGCGGCCGAAGCCTTTGGTTTCGCGGCACACGTCCAGCCAGGCCTGTTGCTCGGCCACGGCTATGTCGGTGTCGTTGGTGTCGCTGAGCACGAAGAAGTCGAAGCGATCGAGGTTGCCGCTGGCGGCCACCGACTCGAACGTTGCGCGCAGGCCGGCGAACACGCGCGGCACGTCTTCGTTGCAGATCGGCATCACCAGCGCGGTACGCGCCTCGGGCGCGATCGGCTCGTTGCCTGCACTGCTACCCGAAATCTTGTACTTGTCACGCCCGGTGAGCAGCTCGAGGAAGCCCATCAGCGCGGTCCAGAAGCCCGCCGATACCCAGCAGAACAGGATGCCGAAGAGAACCAGGATGGACGTCTGCAAGGCATACGGCCAAACCTGCACCACGGTGTCCCACAGCGGCTGGTTGACGACTTCGTCAAAGTCCACGAACGACCAGCCCTGGTACGGCAGGATGCCCTTCATGTACCAGCCGGCAACGATGGTCTGGCCAATCATCAGCGCCAGCAGGATGTAACGGCGGATCGAACCGACCGTACGCCAGCGGGCTGGCGGCAGCTCGCGCTTGGGCGGCTGCGGGGCGTTGGTGCGGCCAGTCATGCGCCGCCACATGCGGATCAGCACGTTGGTACGCCATGGCTCGGGCACGACCTTGGTGCGCTTGATCGGCGGGGCGATCTTCAGGCACAAGCGGCCGCTGCCGTCGACGCCAAGCATTTCGGCGTCTTCCAGCTCGGCGGCGCTGCCTACGGTCAGGCGCGGGCCCACCGAGGCCTGTACGGCCTCGGTAGAGCTGGCGGCCGAGTTGGCCGCCAGGCGTTGGTGCAGCTCACTGAATGACGTGCAGCTGGCGAGTTCCGCCCGTTGCTCGTCGCTCAGTGGTAGGTGGGCCAGGTACTCGCGAAGCGATTCCGGCCTTGCGCTTGAGTTACTCATCGGCAGGCAACTGATAGCTCCAGGTCTCGGTCAGCACCTTCTCGGTGGTGGCCGGGGTCCCGTTGGTGGGCGCCGCATCGGCGGCAGGTTGTTCGGCCTTGGCGGCTTTCTCGGCCTTGGCTTGCTTGGCTGCAGCCTTGTCCTGCTTGGCGTCCTTGGCAGGCTTGGCGGCTTCGACCGGCACGTCACGCACCAGCGCGGCACGCATTTCGGTCGATTTGTTGGCTTCCTTGACCTTCAAACGCAGGGTCAGGCGCCAGCCCTTGGTCTCAGGGTTATAGCGCAGGTTGTTCTCGACCACCTCGGCGTTGTCGCCCACGCTGATCTGGCTGCGCACGGCGGTGTCTTCCGGCAGGGCGGCCAGCGCCGGGCCAGCGAAGTCGACCAGGAAGGCCACGCTGCCGTCTGGCTGGCGGATCAGGTTGGACTGCTTGACGTCGCCGGTGGAACGCAGGGTCTGCTTGACCCAGCCCAGCTCGGGAGCCTGGAACTTCGGCTCGTCGATGGTCCAGTGCAGGCGGTAGGCGTACTCGAATGGCTTGCCTGGCTCAGGCAGCTTTTCCGGGCTCCAGAAGGCCACGATGTTGTCATTGGTCTCGTCGGCAGTCGGGATTTCGACCAGGTCGACGGTGCCCTTGCCCCAGTCCCCTTTCGGCTCGATCCAGGCGCTCGGGCGCTTCTGGTAGTTGTCGTCGAGGTCTTCGTAGTCGCTGAAGGCGCGCTGGCGCTGCATCAGGCCGAAACCACGCGGGTTCTCGACGCTGAAGTTGCTCACGGCCAGGTGTTTCGGGTTGTTCAGCGGGCGCCACAGCCATTCACCGTTGCCGGCATGGATCGACAGGCCTTCGGAGTCGTGCAGGGCCGGGCGGTAGTTGAGGACCTTGGACGGCTGGTTGGGGCCGAACAGGTACATGCTGGTCAGCGGGGCAATGCCCAGGCGGCTGACATGGTCACGCAGGAACACGCGGGACTGCACGTCGACCACGGTATCGTTGCCTGGGCGCAGGGTCAGCTTGTAGGCGCCGGTGGAACGCGGCGAGTCCAGCAGGGCGTAGATGACCAGGTGCTTGTCGGCCGGCTTTGGCTTCTCGACCCAGAACTCGGTGAAGCGCGGGAACTCCTCGCCCGACGGCAGTGCGGTGTCGATGGCCAGGCCACGGGCCGACAGGCCATATACATGGCCCTTGCCGACCACGCGGAAGTAGCTGGCGCCAAGCAGGGTCATGATCTCGTCCTGCTTGTCGGCCTTGTTGATCGGGTACAACACGCGGAAACCGGCGTAACCCAGGTTCTTGGTGGTTTCCGGGTCGTGTGGCACGTCACCGAACTCGAAACGGCTCGGGTCGTACTTGATTTCCTCGACCTTGGTGGCGGTGACCTCGTTGATCTTCACCGGGGTATCGAAGTGCATGCCCTGGTGATAGAACGACAGCTTGAACGGGGTCTTGTCCTTGGCCCACTCGGCCTTTTCCTGCAGGAAATGAATCTTCTGGTAGTCCGCGAACTTCATGTCGCGGAATACGGCCGGCAGGTTGCTTTTCGGTGCTTCGTACTTCTGGCCGGCCAGATCCTTTGCCTTGGCTGCAACATCGTCAAGATTGAATGCCCACAGCTGGCCCGCGCTCATCAGGCCGACCAGTGCAACACTGGCCATCAGGGCCTTGCGCAGCCCGGTACCGGGGATTCTTGATGCTTTTTGGGGACTAACAATCACGAGCAACCCTCGCCGAAAACAGATCATGAAACCAACGGCCAGCGACAAATGCCGGGTTGGCGAGCACTGTTCGGACCCCGTGAGGGCGTAATGATTCCCCAAACGGATCCAGACAATACTCGAGTCAGAGTGAAACGAACCTGCGAACGCAGGTCCATGCAGCGCGCGATTATCCAGCAGGTCGCGTGACAACGCATCAGGCTGGAACAACTATTTATCGTACAAAACCCCTTGTTTTCCTGTGAACAAGGGGTTTTTTACACTCACATTTGTAACATAAATGTTACGGGGCCATCATTGACCAGGTGCACCTGCATGTCTGCACCGAATTGCCCGCTTGCCACATCGGCGTGCCGGGCCTTCGCCTGCTGCAAAAGATAGTCGAACAACTCGGCGCCGAGGGCCGGTGGCGCTGCCGTCGAGAAGCTCGGGCGCATGCCGTTGCGGGTGTCTGCCGCCAGGGTGAACTGCGACACCAGCAACAAACCTCCCCCCACATCCTTGAGCGACAGGTTCATCTTGCCCTGCTCGTCGCTGAACACCCGGTAGTTCAACAGCTTGTGCAACAACTTGTCGGCCTGCTCACGGGAATCTTCAGGCTCGACGGCCACCAGCACCAGCAAACCCTGGTCGATGGCACCTACCACCTCCCCCGCTACTTCCACCCGCGCACCACGCACGCGCTGCAGCAGGCCCCTCATGCTTCTTCCAGGGGCAGATCGAGCAGGCGCCGGGCCATCTGGTCGGCGGCACGCACCAGGGCATCGGTGATGCCCGGCTCGGAAGCCGCGTGGCCAGCGTCACGGATCACCTTCAGTTCGCTGTTCGGCCAGGCCTGGTGCAGCGCCCAGGCGTTATCCAACGGGCAGATCACGTCATAGCGGCCATGCACGATCACGGCCGGCAGGTGGGCGATCTTTGGCAGATCGCGGATCAGCTGGTCCGGCTCGAGGAAGGCGTTGTTCATGAAGTAGTGGCATTCGATACGGGCGATCGACAGTGCACGCTGCGGCTCGGAGAAGCGGTCGACCACCAGCGGGTTGGGACGCAGGGTGGCGGTACGGCCTTCCCAGGTGGACCAGGCCTTGGCCGCGTGCATCTGGGCGATTTGGTCGTTGCCGGTCAGGCGCTTGTGGAAGGCCGTGACCAGGTCACCGCGCTCCTCCGGCGGGATCGGCGCGATGTAGTCCTGCCAGTAATCGGGGAACAGGCGGCTGGCGCCTTCCTGGTAGAACCATTGTATTTCCTGGGGCCTGCACAGGAAGATGCCGCGCAGGATCAGGCCATGCACCCGCTCGGGGTGGGTCTGGGCGTAGGCCAGGGCCAGGGTGGAGCCCCACGAGCCGCCGAACAGCACCCACTTGTCGATGCCAAGGTGCTCGCGGATGCGCTCGAGGTCCTCGACCAGGTGCCAGGTGGTGTTGTTCTCCAGGCTTGCGTGCGGCGTGGAGCGGCCACAGCCGCGCTGGTCGAAGGTGATGATGCGGTACAGGGTCGGGTCGAAGTAGCAGCGGCTCTGGGCGTCGCATCCGGCGCCCGGGCCGCCGTGGATGAATACCACCGGCAGACCTTCTGGCGAGCCGCTTTCGTCGACATACAGCACATGCGGCGCTTCCACGGCCAGATCGTGCCGGGCGTAGGGTTTGATCTGCGGGTACAGGGTCTGCATTGCGCACTCCGTGTGAGGATTATTCGGCCGTGGGCCATCATAAACCTGAATTGCGCTTTGAGCACTGCCCGCGCTGATGCCGCCGCACCTCAAGGGCACATATATCTACCTCCAGCAGCTCAGGCAGGCCCGCGATAGTCCCTCGCCCCAAATCAAGCAAGGGCCTCGCCATGCCAACTGCAGTCACTGCCGTGCCTAGTGTTCATTACGCCACCATCGAGCGCAGAATCCCCACCTGGCTCAAGCAGGCTCCACCAGAAACCCGACTTGCGATGCGCAACTGGCATCAACCCCCTGCCTGGCTGGTGACGGCACTCCAGCAACAACCGGAAGTCGCCAAGGCATGGCAGGAAGAGCACGCACGCCACCGCGAGCACCAGGTGCAGGTGCACAAGCTGTTCGAACAGCTTCCAACCCTGGAAACCTACGCCACCAAGGCACTCACCGAAGCCATCAAGCAGCGATTCAGGCTTGACCTGGATGTGCGCAACACCTACCTCGTCGATGCCCGCCTGATCGAAACGACCGACGCCATCGACAGCCGCCAGGCTGTCGACCGGGCTACACGCTCGCTGCTGCACTGCGCCTTGCACAACTTCGACCAGGCCGCCGCTGCCGAACATGGCATGGACGCGCCCGCCTCCCTGCTCAAGAGGTCGGTCATAGTCGATCACCGGCGCTTCATGGGCACCGTGCCGATCAACAATGCACTGGATATCGCCGCCGAAGATTTCGCCGACTTGTGTCGTACGCTGGATATCGGCGGCAAATACCATCAACAGGTACATGCCATCTACTATCCAGCGGCCACGCCGCCACTCGGCGCGGATGAAGCCGCACTGGCCGTTTATGAAACACTGGGGCGTGCAGAGGTCTCGGCATTCCGGCAATCACTGCATTTCGCCCGCCTCAAGGGGGATATCAGCGAGGCGCTATATTCCGCCGCTCTTGCCACGCCACTTGACCAGGCGCCATCGCCCTCTTCGCCGGTGACGTTCAGCCTGCTCGACTTGTGGGAAACCGAGCTGACCGGCGTTGTGCTCATCACCCTGCAAGCTGAAGAGCATCGGGCAGTGGCGCTGTACATCCCCGAAGACAGCACCACGCCCCTCAAGGAATTCGCCAGCCAGGAAGCCATGAACGAAGAGTTGCGCGACAGGCTCCAGGCCGATATCGGCTACCTGGACAGGCACCTCGCCGACCGTGACAAGGCGCTGATAACCACCCGTCTGAAGGACCGGCTAATGCCCCTGGCCTGGAGTGTCCGCGGCCTGCATGAGCGTGTTCCGGACCCGCACGCCACCCTGTATCCGGTCAAAAAGCCTTTCAGCCACGCCTTCCAGGGCGTGATGACGTTCCAGAAGACCCAGCGCCATGAGAAGGATGTGCTGTTCCACGCCACGCCAACCGAAATCGTCGATCGGCGCACCGCCCAAGCCCACCGAGAGCTGATTGCCGGCCGTGTGCTCACGACCTTGAACATCGCCGGCTTCTTCGTGCCGGGACTTGGCGAGGCAATGCTTGCTGTTTGCCTGGCCCAGCTGGCCCATGAGGTGTATGAAGGGATCGACGCCTGGAAAAACGACGAGCGTGATACTGCCTATGGCTATCTGGTCGATGTGATCGAAAACGTGGCCGTCATGGCCGCCCTCAGCGCAGCAGCCAAAGCTTTGAGAGGCTTGCACGGCAGCGAAACCGGCACCTCGCTGGAAGGGCCGGAGATTGAAGAGTCAGAGGATGAGGAGCCAGGGATAACCCGTATTCCGGTAGAAACGCCTTCATTCATCGAAGAACTGGAAGACGTGGAAACATCCGATGGTCAGACGCGGTTGTGGAAACCCGACCTCACGCCCTACCAGAGTCACGAGACGCTGCCCCATGACCTGGTACCGGACGAACTGGGCCTACGGCATCACCAAGGCAAACGCTGGCTGGTACTGCAGGGCAATCAGTACATCGTCAGCCAAACGCCAACGACTGGCGAATATCGTTTGCAACACCCTGCAAGCCCTCGCCGTTACCAGCCGCCAGTGCGGCACAACGGTGCCGGAGCATGGTTGCACGTTACGGATAAGCCACTGAGTTGGTCGGGCATGACACTCCTGCGCCGCATCGGCCACTTGAGTGGGCACTTCGACGAGCCGACGCTGCAACGGATTATCGCCGTCAGCGGCGTACACGAAGACGAGCTGCGCCGGGCCCTGGCCGACAGCCAGCGGCTGCCGGCCTTGCTGGAAGACACCCTGCAACGCTTCAAGCTGGACGAAACGGTCCGCCGGCTGGCGGACGAGAGCACTCGGCCCGCTGAGTTCGCCAGGGCCTACGCCAGCCTTTCGCGCGACCTGGCGCCGGGTGCCGAGGCCATCCAGAGGGCGTATCCGAAATTGCCGTCAGCAGTCGCCGATGAGCTGGCGCGCGAGGCCAGTGCCAACGAACTGCAGATACTCGACAACGGCAAGGTACCACTGCGCCTTGCCAAAGAGGCCCGCATCTACCAGCAACAAATTCGCCTTGCCCGCGCCTGCGAAGGGCTGTACCTGTCCAGCGTGCCGAGCTGGGATGGCGACCTGTTGATCATGCATACGCTCGAACACCTGCCAGGCTGGCCTGCACAGACCAGGCTCCGGCTGCTCCAGCGCATGTCCTGGCCGACCCAGGATCATGCCATAGGCACGCCGGGCACCCGCCCATACACGACCATCACCCATGCCCCGGCAGGGTACATCGTCCACGATGAAAGCCTGTCCAGTGCCGTGGTCAAGGTGTACCCAAGCCTTTACGCTGCATTGTACGAGGCACTGCCCGCGGCGATGGCGAGCATGGACGTCACCGATCAGCAAGCGCTGCAGCGCCTTGTACAGGAAAGCCCGTTACTACCCCGCCCGGCGCTGAGGGTGCTGCTGGGCATGCAGCCCGTACGCCCCGGCTACCGTTCTCCCATGCGCCTGGCCGATGGCCGCCTGGGCTACCGGCTCAGTGGCGGCGGCCCGGCCACCCACGGCATCACCCGTCAGCGCCTGCTCGAAGCTATCGAAGCCACAGGGCTCGCCACACGCACCGGCCGCTCGGCAGATCATATTCTGCTGGCACTTGCCAGCCGCGGCCGTACACAACTGCAGATATTCGAGCATTTGCAGACGCTGGTGGAGCAACGCAACGAGCTGCAAAGCAGCCTGGACGATTGGAGCGAAGCCATTTCGCCGGCAAGCGACCAGGCAGCCCACGACTACGACAGCCTGCGTGACTCGATCATGCAACATTGGTACGAGACTGCGCTGGAGGAGAGCGCAGAGCCCACGACCGAACTGCGTATCGCCCGCGTCCCACTTGCCGACGTACCCCTCACCTTGCCCGCTTTTTTCAACGCACGCGTGCGCAGCCTGAGCCTGATCGACTTACCGTCAGGGTCCTTGGCGGGCTGGGCGCAAAACGAGCGCCTGCTGCAACGCCTGCTCAGGCAGATGCCGCAGATCGAGTCGCTGGAAATCAGCCGTCCGTTTGACCCCAGGGCAACGCCCTCGCCCTTCCTGTTCAGCGTGCCCACCATCACCGAGTGCCTGCCAGGGTTGCAACGACTGGTGCTCACCAACCAGAACATGACGCTCTCCGAAAGCGACCTGAACCTGCTGTCAGGGCTTCGCCAATTGAGATACCTCGACCTGAGTGGTAACCGGCTGGCGCAGAGCAACAGGCCAAGCTTCCATGAATTGACCCTGGATTACCTGGGCCTGGACCAGATGCAATTGGCCCAATGGCCGATCGGGATTGGCAGCGACGCCCTGGCGCGCATTGCCCACCTGTCATTGCGCCACAACAATCTCAGGTCGTTGCCCACGTTCCTGCTTCATGAAGCGGACATGCTGACCACGCCACCGGTGATCTCGCTGGAAGGCAACAGCATCAATGAATCCCACCTGCAGCGCTTGTTGCTGAACGAGCACGTCGACACCTCGGGTATCACCACGGACCAGCCAGCAGCACTTTCCGAACAGCTCGCACGCATTCGCGATGAGCGACGGCAGATGCGCGATGCGATCGATGGCTGGGCCCAGGCATCCAGTTCGAGCAACCCATTGACCCAGGCCGCACTGGCGGACAGGCAACGTATCGCGTCAGCGATCGATCAATTCTGGGAACAGCAGGAGCAGGGCCAGTCATACCTGCGCCTGCAACTCGAGGACGTGGCCATCGAGCATTTCCCCAGGCGGCTTCCAGCGTTCTTCGGCGCCCGCGTACGTGCACTCAGCCTGACGCGGTTGCGAGGCAGCACCTCACAGCTCGATGAATTACTCAGCCGGTTCCCTAACATCAGCCGGCTGACCATCGATGCACACCAGGCCGCCATGCCCTCGCTGGCATCCGCCCTGGCTCGCCTTCCCCAACTCACCTACCTGGAGTTTCGCAACATGGGTCTGGAGGTCGACCAGGCCATGATGGACATTTTCGCAGGGCTGCGAAACCTGACCTCGCTGGACCTGTCGGGCAACCGGGCAGGCAGCATCGACCATGTGCCCGCATCGCTGGCCGGCAACCTGCAGTCACTCGCATTGACCAACATGAACCTGCAAGCCTGGCCCAGCTGGTGTGACAGTTTGCTGCCACTGGAACTTCTGGACCTGAGCTCGAACAACATCACCCAGTTGCCCGAGCACATCCTGACGAACCTGAACAATCCCATGCCAATCTCGTCGATCGCCTTGTTCGACAACCCACTGCCTCTTGAAACCATCCTGCGGGTACGCACCTTCTCGGACAGCCAGCACAGCTATTCCTTTGCCCTGGATATCCCCGACGACCTGATGTTCTTCGATTCTTCCAGCGAAGGGTCTCTCGACCACCCTCACTTCCCACTGCTGGGCGATGATACGCCCAGGCTGGAGGACTGGATGCTGGGTAGCGAAGCACAGAATGCCGCATTGCAGGACTGCTGGGAGCGACTCGAAGGCAGTGATCTGTTGCGTCTGGCGGGCCGTCTGCACAATGCCGCCCCATACGTTGACCCGAATACGCGAGCCACCTTCTGCGAACGGGTGCGCTTGATGCTGGTGGTGGCTGCAAGCAACGAAAGCGAACGCCCGATCATGGAGAGCATCGCCGCAGCGGCATTGCCAGACCCGGTAACCGGCTCGCAGACCTGCCATGACGGAGCGCTGCAGGAGTTCAACAATATTGAACTGTACCTGATGAGCCAACGCCTGTTGGTCGACGCCGGCGATTCCCTGCAAGCACTGCGTCGTCGCCTGTTGCAGCTTTTCCGGATCGAACAGCTGGAGCTGCTGGCCAACCAACGGACCGGCTCGGGTGACCTGGTCTCGGTACGCCTGGCCTACCGCCGGGAACTGGCCAGGGAACTGGACCTGCCGATCGCCGACAGCATGCGTTTTCGAGGTGCTGCGAACCTGGCGCGCGATGAGCTATCCAGTGTGCTGGAAAAGGTCCGGAAAAGTGAACTGAGCGATGCACTGGTCGACTACATGCTGGCGAATACGGACTGGACCACGCGCCTGCGCGCCGAGTGTGCCGACCGCTTCGCCGAAATAGACGCACGCTTCCGCCTGCGGGTGCTCGAGCTGGCCAGCAAGGACCACTCGCTTCAGGACGAGTTGAACTTGCAGCAAGGCCTGCAAGATGACAAGGACCAGGAAGAGAAGGAGCTACTGCGCGAACTTACCATCAAGCAGATCAACAACAACTGACCCGTAGTGACTGGCGACGCGCATGGCCTGCATCGCGTCGCCATTCTTACTGGCGAACTTCACCGCCCGTAATGCGCCTTGCCCCAGTCCAGCACTGCCTGCAGAAGCTGCTTCAACACCTCCTGTGTCGGCCGTGCCAGGTCTTCGCGGTAAGCGAACGGCTCGGCTTCTTCCATGTAGGTGCTCTGCGCCAGCTCCAGCTGCACCGCATGGATGTGGTTGGCCGGATCGCCGTAATGCCGGGTGATATGCCCGCCCTTGAAGCGGCCATTGAGCACATGGCTGTAGCCTTGGGCCTGGGCGCACACCTCTTTCAGCCGTTCGGCCAGAGCCGGGTCGCAGCTGGCGCCGTTGAAAGTACCCAGGTTGAAGTCCGGCAGCTTGCCGTCGAACAGGTGCGGGATCAGCGAACGGATCGAATGGGCGTCCCACAGCAGGGCGTAGCCGAACTGCTCGCGCAGCCGCGCCAGCTCGCGACG
Organism: Pseudomonas sp. ABFPK; assembly: GCF_001586765.1. Classification (NCBI taxonomy): domain Bacteria; kingdom Pseudomonadati; phylum Pseudomonadota; class Gammaproteobacteria; order Pseudomonadales; family Pseudomonadaceae; genus Pseudomonas; species Pseudomonas sp. ABFPK. Next base: position 131,860 of record NZ_LQXW01000003.1, read on the forward strand.
AATCGTGTCGTGGTAGGGGCGCCAGATCTGCTCCAGATACTGCTTGCGCTCCTCGCCTGTCGGCACCAGCCCGTCCTTGAACAATGGCTCGCCATCGAACAGCGTGGCCGGGTACAGGCCGGTGGTGGCACCAACGTACAGTGGCTTGTCGTCATCCGGCCGGTTCAGGTCGATGACGAAGCGGGAATACTCCGCCGCCACCACGCTGGCGCCCATGTCACGGGCAAAGACATACAACTGTGGAATATGCCAGTCGGTGTCCGGCAGGCTGCGCGCCTGGTCGACCAGGCCGTCTCGTACCGCCGGCGATAGTTGCAGGCCGGCATGGGGCATGCTGATCAGCAGCGGCAGGCGCCCCTGGTGAAAACTCAGTACCTTGTCCATCGTGCCTCACTCAGTTGGAAATCTCGTGGCCCTTGCGCACCACGCGCTTGGGCAGGTCGCCGCCCAGCCAGTAGGCCAGGTCGGCGGGGCGTTCGATCTGCCAGGCGACGAAGTCGGCGACCTTGCCCACTTCCAGCGAGCCGTGGCTGTCGCCCAGGCCCAACGCCGTGGCGGCGTGCACGGTGACACCGGCCAGGGCTTCTTCCGGGGTCATGCGGAAGCAGGTGCAGCCCATGTTCAGCATCAGCCGCAGCGACAACCCTGGCGAGGTGCCGGGGTTGAGGTCGCTGGCCAGGGCAATCTTCACGCCGTGGCGGCGCAAGGCGTCCATCGGCGGCAGCTGGGTTTCGCGCAGGAAGTAGAACGCGCCCGGCAGCAGCACGGCGACCGTGCCGGCTTTTGCCATGGCAATGGCGTCTTCCTCGGTCATGAATTCCAGATGGTCAGCCGACAGCGCCTGGTAGCGCGCCGCCAGGCTGGAGCCGTGCAGCGACGACAACTGTTCGGCGTGCAGCTTGACCGGCAGGCCCAGCTCGCGCGCCTTGATGAACAGCCGCTCGACCTGGGCCGGGGAGAACGCCAGGTGTTCGCAGAAGGCATCCACTGCGTCCACCAGGCCTTCGGCGGCCAGGGCCGGCAGCATTTCATCGCAGATGTGCGCGATGTAGTCGTCAGCCCGGCCGACGTATTCCGGCGGCAAGGCATGGGCTGCCAGGCAGGTGGCGCGCACCGCCAGCGGCAACTCGTCGGCCAGGCGCCGAGCCACGCGCAGCATCTTGCGCTCGTTGGCCAGGTCCAGGCCGTAGCCGGACTTGACCTCGATGGTGGTCACGCCATCGCGCATCAGCGCCTGGACCCGCTGGCGAGCACTGGCGAACAGCTCGTCTTCGCTGGCCGCGCGGGTGGCCCGCACGGTGCTGGCGATGCCACCGCCCTGTGCGGCGATTTCGGCATAGCTCACACCCTGCAGGCGCTGCTCGAACTCACCGCTGCGGTTGCCACCGAACACCGCGTGGGTGTGGCAGTCGATCAGCCCCGGGGTGACCCAGGCGCCGCCCAGGTCCACCGTATGCTCGGCATCGACCGACGCCAGCTCGACGCGTGGGCCGATCCACTCGATCAGCCCGGCGTTGGTGACGATGGCCGCGTCCTCGATGGCCGAGTAACGGCCCTCGGCCATGGTTGCCACATGGCAGTGCTGCCAGACGGTTCTCATACATTGACTCCTGTACTTAGCGGTGCAGTTCGGCCGGTTCCGCTACCGGGTTGCCCTGCCCTGCGCGCGGCTTGCACCACAGCAGGTAGGACGCCACCAGGAACACCACCCAGACCACGCCGACAAGCAGTGCCGCCTGGGTATCCGGGAAGTAACCGAGCACGCCAAAGATGAACACCATGAACGCAATGGCCATGGCCGGGCCGTAAGGCCAGAACGGTACCGGGAACTGTAATTGGGCCACTTGCTCACGGCTCATGCTGCGGCGCATGGCCACCTGGGTGAGCAGGATCATCAGCCACACCCACACGGTGGCGAAGGTAGCGATCGAGGCGATCAGCAGGAACACGTTCTCCGGGATCAGGTAGTTGAGCAGCACGCCGATCAGCAGCGCAGCCCCCATCACCACCACGGTCATCCACGGCACGCCGTGCTTCGACAGCTTGCTGAAGCCGCGCGGCGCGTGGCCTTGCTGGGCCAGGCCGTACATCATGCGGCCGGCGCCGAAGATGTCGCTGTTGATGGCCGAGATCGCGGCAGAAATCACCACGATGTTCAGCACCGCGGCGGCAGAGCCGATGCCCAGGTTACTGAAAATCTGCACGAACGGGCTGCCCTGGCTGCCGATTTGCGGCCATGGGAACAGGCACATCAGCACGAACAGGGTGAGCACGTAGAACAGCAGGATGCGCAGCGGCACGGCGTTGATCGCCTTGGGGATGACCCGCTGCGGGTCCTTGGCCTCACCGGCGGTGACGCCGATGATCTCGATGCCGCCGAACGCGAACATCACCACGGCAAAGGAAGCGATCAGGCCACCCACGCCATTGGGCATTAAGCCGCCGTGGTCGAACAGGTTGCTGACACCCACGGCCTGCCCGGTGCCTACCTGGCTGAAGCCGAAGGCCATGATACCGAGGCCGGCCAGGATCATCGCCACGATGGCGCCGACCTTGAGCAGCGACAGCCAGAATTCCATTTCGCCAAAGACCTTGACGTTGCACAGGTTGAGGCCGCCGATCAGGAAGACGATGCCCAGCACCCAGATCCAGCGGGCCACTTCCGGGAACCAGAAGCCCATGTAGATACCGAAGGCGGTGACGTCGGCGATGGCGACGATGACCATCTCGAAGGCGTAGGTCCAGCCAAGGATGAAGCCGGCCATGGGGCCGAGGTAGGTGCTGGCGTAGTGGCCGAACGAGCCGGCGACCGGGTTGTGCACAGCCATTTCGCCGAGGGCGCGCATGACCATGAACACGGCAGCGCCGCCGATCAGGTAGGCCAGCAGCACCGCCGGGCCGGCCATCTGGATGGCCGAGGCGGAGCCGTAGAACAGGCCGGTGCCGATGGCGGAACCGAGGGCCATGAAACGGATGTGGCGGGCACTTAGCCCGCGCTTTAGACCTTGAGCTTGTTGCATGTCACGTCCTTAAATTGTTTTTGTGGTCGTGAGATCGAAGGGGGCTGCCTTGCAGCCCTTTCGCAGCACAAGGCTGCTCCTACAAGGGAGCGCGTCGCCTTTGTAGGAGCAGCCTTGTGCTGCGAATGGGCCGCACAGCGGCCCCTGGGGGCATTACAGGCTTGGCAGCACACCAGCCGGCAGCAGGCCGGTCAGGCGACCCTTGGCCAACAGTTCCACGGCCTTTTCGATGTCGGGCGCGAAGAAACGGTCACGGTCGTAGTGCGGCACTTCGCTGCGCAGCGCCTGGCGCGCCTGCTCCAGCTTGGCCGAGGTCTTCAGGCCCTTGCGCAGGTCCAGGCCCTGGCAGGCGCCCAGCCATTCGATGGCCAGCACGCCACGGGTGTTTTCGGCCATCTCCCACAGGCGCTTGCCGGCAGCCGGGGCCATCGACACGTGGTCTTCCTGGTTGGCCGAGGTCGGCAGGCTGTCGACGCTGTGCGGGTGCGACAGGGCCTTGTTCTCGCTGGCCAGGGCAGCAGCGGTGACCTGGGCGATCATGAAGCCCGAGTTGACCCCGCCGTTTTCCACCAGGAACGGCGGCAGCTGGGACATGTGCTTGTCCATCATCAGCGAGATACGGCGCTCGCTGAGCGAACCGATTTCAGCGATGGCCAGGGCGATGTTGTCGGCGGCCATGGCCACCGGCTCGGCGTGGAAGTTACCGCCGGAAATCACGTCACCTTCGGCAGCGAACACCAGCGGGTTGTCCGACACGGCGTTGGCTTCGATGCCCAGTACCTCGGCGGCCTGGCGCAGCTGGGTCAGGCAGGCGCCCATGACCTGCGGCTGGCAGCGCAGCGAGTACGGGTCCTGGACCTTGTCGCAGTTCTTGTGCGACAGCGACACTTCGCTGGAGTCGCCCAGCAGGTCACGGAAACAGGCAGCAGTGTCGATCTGACCGCGCTGGCCACGCACTTCGTGGATGCGCGCATCGAACGGCGAGCGCGAGCCCAGCGCGGCTTCGACGCTCAGACCGCCGCAGGCGATGGCAGCGGCGTACAGGTCTTCGCCCTGGAACAGGCCACGCAGGGCATAGGCGGTGGACGCCTGGGTGCCGTTGAGCAGGGCCAGGCCCTCCTTGGCGGCCAAGGTCAGCGGCTCGAGGCCGGCCACGGCCAGGGCTTCGGTAGCTGGCAGCCACTGGCCCTTGTAGCGGGCCTTGCCTTCACCCAGCAGCACCAGCGACATGTGCGCCAGCGGGGCGAGGTCGCCGGAGGCGCCCACCGAGCCCTTCAGCGGGATGTGCGGATAGACTTCGGCGTTGACCAGGGCGATCAGCGCGTCGATGACTTTGCGACGGATGCCGGAGAAACCACGGCTGAGGCTGTTGATCTTCAGCACCATGATCAGCCGCACCAGGTCGTCATCCAGCGGCGCGCCGACACCGGCGGCGTGGGACAGCACCAGCGAGCGCTGCAGGTTTTCCAGGTCGTGGCTGGCGATGCGGGTCGAGGCCAGCAGGCCGAAACCGGTGTTGATGCCGTAGGCGGTACGGTCTTCGGCAATGATCTGCTCGACGCAGGCAACGCTGGCGTCGATGGCCGGCGCGGCGCTGGCGTCCAGTTGCAGGCGCACGGGCGCGGCATGGATGGCGCGCAGCTGGGCCAGGGTCAGGGTGCCGGGCTTGAGGGTCAATTCGGTCACTTCACTACTCCAATCGCGTGGAGCCGCAGGCCCGTTTGTGAGCCTGCGTGCTCCTTCTTGTTGTTCAGTATCACCCCTCGTGGGGTGCGATCCAAAGCGTGGCGATCAGCCAGTGATCATCGGCAGGTCCAGGCCCTGCTCCTTGGCGCACTCGATGGCGATGTCGTATCCGGCATCGGCATGACGCATCACACCGGTCCCTGGGTCGTTGGTCAGCACGCGAGCGATACGCTCGGCGGCTTCGTCGGTACCGTCGCAGACGATGACCATGCCAGAGTGCTGGGAGAAGCCCATGCCTACGCCACCACCGTGGTGCAGCGAAACCCAGGTAGCACCGCCGGCGGTGTTCAGCAGGGCGTTGAGCAGCGGCCAGTCGGAGACAGCGTCGGAACCGTCGCGCATGGCTTCGGTTTCACGGTTGGGGCTGGACACCGAACCGGAGTCCAGGTGGTCACGGCCGATCACGATCGGTGCCGACAGCTCGCCGCTGCGTACCATTTCGTTGAACGCCAGGCCCAGCTTGGCACGCAGGCCCAGGCCAACCCAGCAGATACGTGCCGGCAGGCCCTGGAAGCTGATGCGCTCACGAGCCATGTCCAGCCAGCGGTGCAGGTGGGCGTCGTCGGGGATCAGTTCCTTGACCTTGGCGTCGGTCTTGTAGATGTCTTCGGCATCACCGGACAGCGCCGCCCAGCGGAACGGGCCGATGCCACGGCAGAACAGCGGGCGGATGTAGGCCGGCACGAAGCCAGGGAAGTCGAAGGCATTGGCCACGCCTTCTTCCTTGGCCATCTGGCGGATGTTGTTGCCGTAGTCGAAGGTCGGAACACCCTGCTTCTGGAAATCGAGCATGGCTTGCACGTGCACGGCCATCGACTGCTTGGCGGCCTTGACCACTGCAGCCGGCTCGGTCTGCGCGCGGTCGCGGTACTGTTCCCAGGTCCAGCCGGCTGGCAGGTAACCGTTCAGCGGGTCGTGGGCGCTGGTCTGGTCGGTGACCATGTCCGGGCGCACGCCACGCTTGACCAGCTCTGGCAGGATTTCAGCAGCGTTGCCGTGCAGGGCGATGGAGATGGCCTTGCCTTCGGCGGTGTACTTGGCAATGCGTGCCAGGGCGTCGTCGAGGTCAGTGGCCTGCTCGTCGACGTAGCGGGTTTCCAGACGGAAGTCGATGCGGCTCTGCTGGCATTCGATGTTCAGCGAGCAGGCACCGGCCAGGGTGGCAGCCAGTGGCTGGGCGCCGCCCATGCCGCCCAGGCCGGCGGTCAGTACCCACTTGCCTTTCAGGCTGCCGCCGTAATGCTGGCGACCGGCTTCGACGAAGGTTTCGTAGGTGCCCTGGACGATGCCCTGGCTGCCGATGTAGATCCAGCTGCCGGCGGTCATCTGGCCGTACATGGCCAGGCCCTTGGCGTCCAGTTCGTTGAAGTGTTCCCAGTTGGCCCAGTGCGGCACCAGGTTGGAGTTGGCGATCAGTACGCGCGGGGCGTTGCTGTGGGTCTTGAACACGCCGACCGGCTTGCCCGACTGCACCAGCAGGGTTTCGTCGTCTTCCAGGCGGGTCAGGGTCTCGACGATCTTGTCGTAGCACGCCCAGTTACGGGCAGCGCGGCCGATACCGCCGTACACCACCAGTTCTTTCGGGTTTTCCGCGACCTGTGGATCGAGGTTGTTCATCAGCATGCGCAGTGGCGCTTCGGTCAGCCAGCTTTTGGCAGTCAGCTTGTTGCCACGTGGGGCACGGATTTCAACGTCACGGTATTTGTTGTTGTCGGTCACGGGAAAGGTCCTCTGCGGTCGTCCGCGGGCGGGTATGTCGTGGTAGATATACAAACACACCTTTACTTGTATGTACAAGCATGGACAACCAAAATAATTGGACTTTTCCGCTGAGCGGCCAAAAAACGCGGGGCCGCTGCGCGGCCCTTTCGCGACACAAGGCCGCTCCTACAGGGGACCGCGCCAGCCAAAGCATGCACGGTGCGTGTAGGAGCGGCCTTGCGTCGCGAAAGGGCTGCGCAGCAGCCCCCCGGCTATCTCAACGTGAAACGAGTTCGATCAGGCAGAACCGCCCCTGCACATCCAACCCCAGCAACTGGTCATTGCCCTCCAGCCGCAGGCAGTCATACAACCCCAACCGCTGCGTCTCGCGCCCGGCAATGCCAACCTCGACCTGGCTGCTGGCAGCGAACAGCAACACCGTCGTCGCTGAACTGTACAAACGGGCTGGTGCCATCGAACCACTGCAACCGTGCCCGGTAGCGCTGCGGTGCGTAGATCAGGTTGAAATCGCGGATCGCCCCGCCCAGCAGCTTGCAGCTGACCTGGCTCTCGCCACTGAAGGCGAAGGCATCGAACGGCAGCAACGGCCTGCTGGCCTGGCCGTCGACCAGCAGGCGCATGCCGTCACCCTGCAGCACGGTGATGATCCGCTGGTAGCCGGCGAAGGTGGAAAACCCGCCGGACTCCTCGATATCGGCAATCGACAGGCGCCAGCCAAAGCCGTCCAGGCCTTCGCCACTGTCGCGGGTAATCTCTTCGGTGAAACCGCCACCGTTCTTCCACGGCATGCGCGGGTAGCCCTGCGCACGCAACAACTGCAGCTGACTCATTTACTGAAACGTCCTTCCAGGCGATGACGGGAACCGGGGTGGATCAGCCGCGCGGCGGTCACCGGCTGGCGGCCGGACCAGGTGCGACGGCGGATCAGCAGGCAGGGCTCGCCCCGCTCGATCTGCAACAGGCGGCATTCTTCCGGCTCGGCCAGGATTGCCTCGACCACGTGCTCACCCTCGGTCAGCGGCGCCACCTGCGACAGGTAGGCGTAAGGCGTCTGCCGGGTGAAGTCCTGCTTGAGGTAGTCGGGGGCAATCGCCGCATTGACGTAGCGGTCCTCGATCTGCACCGGCACGCCGTTCTCGAAATGCACGATCAGCGAGTGGAACACCCGTTGGCCTTCGCGCATGTCCAGGGCCAGGGCCCGCTCGGAACCGGCCGTTTCCTCGGTGAGGGTGATCACCTGGCAGCTATGCTGGTGGCCACGCGCGGCAATTTCGTCGGCGATGTTGTTGACCTCGAACAGCGCCGAACGCCCCTTGGGCTCGGCCACGAAGGTACCGACCCCTTGCATGCGCACCAGCAGGCCTTCGGCAGTGAGCTCGCGCAGGGCGCGATTGATGGTCATGCGGCTGAAGCCCAGCTCGCTGACCAGTTCGCTCTCCGAGGGTACCCGGTGATGCGGTGGCCAGCTGCCGTTGTCGATCTGCTGGATGATCATCTGTTTGACCCGGGCGTACAGCGGAGCCGGGCCCTCGCCCATCTGGGCAACCAGCGCGGAGACAGGAGGTGTCGGCACGGCGTTGGATCCTTGTGCAAATGAAATGAGCGGTAGCTTGCCGCAGTTTACCCGGCAGGCAAACACCTGTATATGTATATACAAGTTAACAATAACAGGATTTTTACCGATGTCCGCCTACTTCGCCGAACGCGCCCTGCTGCCCACGGGCTGGGCCAGCCATGTCCGCATCGAGGTCACCAGTGATGGCCATGTGGCCCGCATCGAGTCGGGCGCCTCGGCCGAAGGCGCCGAGCGGCTGGCCGGCCCGCTGCTGCCCGGCATGCCCAATCTGCACTCGCATGCTTTCCAGCGCGCAATGGCAGGGCTGGCGGAAGTCGCCGGCAACCCCAACGACAGTTTCTGGACCTGGCGCGACCTGATGTACCGCCTGGTCGGCCAGATCAGTCCGGAGCAGCTTCAGGTCATTGCCCGCCAGCTGTACATCGAAATGCTCAAGGCCGGCTATACCTCGGTCGCCGAGTTCCACTACGTGCACCATGACCAGGCCGGCAGGGCCTACGCCGACCCGGCCGAACTGTCCCACCGCATCAGTGCGGCTGCAGCCGACAGCGGCATTGGCCTGACCTTGCTGCCGGTGCTTTACAGCCACGCAGGCTTCGGCGGCCAAGCCCCGAATGACGGGCAACGGCGCTTCATAAATTCCACTGAACAGTACCTGCAACTGCAAGCGCAGCTGGCCCCGCTGCTGGCCGCGCAACCCGCGCAGCAACTGGGTCTGTGCTTCCATTCGCTGCGCGCGGTGACGCCCGGGCAGATCGCCGAAGTGCTGGCAGCCAGCGACAAACAGTGCCCGGTGCATATCCATATCGCCGAGCAGCAGAAGGAAGTCGACGACTGCCTGGCCTGGAGCGGACTGCGCCCGTTGCAGTGGTTGTACGAGCATGTGGATGTGGACCCGCGCTGGTGCCTGGTGCACGCAACCCACGCAGAGCCGGATGAAGTCACCGCCATGGCCCGTAGCGGCGCGGTAGCCGGGCTTTGCCTGACCACCGAGGCCAACCTGGGCGACGGGATTTTCCCGGCAGTGGACTATCTGGCACAGGGTGGGCGCATGGGCATTGGTTCGGACAGCCATGTGTCGCTGAGCGTGGTGGAAGAACTGCGCTGGCTGGAATACGGCCAGCGGCTGCGCGACCAGCGGCGTAACCGCCTGTATCGCGGCGACCAGCCGATGGTCGGGCGGACGTTGTATGACGCGGCTCTGGCGGGCGGTGCGCAGGCGCTGGGCCAGGCGATCGGGGAACTGGCCGTGGGCAAGCGCGCCGACTGGCTGGTGCTCGATGGGCAGGACCCTTACATCGCCATGGCCGATGGGGATGCGATTCTCAACCGCTGGCTGTTTGCCGGCGGCGATCGCCAGGTGCGGGATGTGATGGTGAATGGGCAATGGGTGGTGCGCCAGGGGCGGCATGCGCAGGAAGAGCAAAGCGCGCTGGCGTTTGCCGAGGTGTTGCGACAGCTGTTGGGGTGAGTGTATTGGGGCCGCTTTGCGGCCCATCGCGACACAAGGCCGCTCCTACAGGAATGTGCGTTCCCCTGTAGGAGCGGCCTTGTGTCGCGATGGGCTGCAAAGCAGCCCCCAGAAATTCAGTGCATCTTGACGATCTGCTGGTCCGACGCGCGCCAGATCAGCCGGCTGGTGTCATAACCCTGCTGCCGGGCCTTGGACATCAGGTTCTCGCGCTCCCAGGCCGGTAGCGTCGGCGTACGCGACAGGATCCACAAGTGCTTGCGGTCCGGGCTGCCGACCACCGCCGTGCGGTAGCGATCATCCACATACAGAATCCAGTACTCGCCCCTCGCCACCCCTGGCACCAGCTTGGTGAACCAGTTGTCGAACTCGACCCACAACTTGTCGGTGTGCCCCGGCTCCTGGATGTTCGCATGCCCTTCGGCGCGCAGCCATTCGTCACCCATGGTGCGGCATCGGTTGAGCACGCCGAGGCTACCATCGAGCCGGAGGTTGTAGTGCGCTTCGGACTGCTCGCAGCCGGTCTGGTAGCGCATCGGCAGGCGCGCCAGCTCGTACCACTTGCCCTGGTAGCGCTTGAGGTCGATGTTGCCCGCGGTTTTCGGCGCCAGCGGGTCATGCACGGAGCCGGCACAACCGCCCAGCAGCAACGCCAGGCATACCCCCATCAGCAGATACAGGTGCCTCATTTGAGACCCTGCCCTGAATACATGAGCACCTTGTCAGCCGCGTACTGCACACTGATGAAGCTCTTCTCGTCCCCCCAGGTGCAGCTGCTCATCCCCAGCGCACCAGAGCACTCGGTCGGCGTGCCGAGCAACTGCTCGACCTCGGCCTTGTTCATACCGGCCTTGATCTTGGAATAGTTTTCCTGATTGATCTTGCTGCAGGCAGTCAGAACGACGCACAGCGACAACAGGGCGAGGGAACGCAACGACATGAAGGACACTCCTGGAGAGGGGATACAGGCGAGTGGCCTGCAGTGACCTTCGACGGTAAAAACCCTCCCAGGTTCCCTGCTCCCCCTCCTCTACCCCTACGCCATTGGTCGGATGGCCACTACTGTGCGATTAATCACAAAGAATTATCCCGCCCAAACAAAAAGGCCGCCCCTACGTACTGTAGGAGCAGCCTTGTGCTGCGAAAGGGCCGGTAAGGCCAACAGGGATGCATGGGCAGCGAGGGACACTTCGCAGCACAAGGCTGCTCCTACAATGATCCCGACAACCCTGGAATCAGAACCTGGACCCAGGCTCCAGCAAAAAGTCCATCTCTTCGCTGGTACTCGGCCGCTCCAGCACCAGATTGCGGTGCGGGAAGCGCCCGAAACGGGCAATTACCCGCTGGTGCTGCTCGGCATAGTCGAGAAAGCCTTCGAACAACCGGCGGTTGGCTTCGGGTTGCTCGTCCAGCAGCACCTGGTAGCGCTCGACGCACAGGTTCTGCCAGTCCAGCACTTCGGCATGTTCCAGAACCAGCAACACGAACACCCGCTGTATCGGCAGCAGTTGGTAATCCCAGTTCTTCTGCAAACCCTGCATCGCCACCACCTGGGCACGCCGGTCGCCCTCGAAGGCACGCGGCGTGTCGCGGTAGATCATGCGCGGCAACTGGTCCAGCAGGATCAGCAGGCCCAGCCAGCCCTGCGGGCTTTGCTGCCACTCGTCGAGCCCACCCGCCAGGGCATGCTCGACCAGATCGCCAAACAGCGCACGGGCGTCGGCGTCATGATGCTTGCCGAACCACAGCGTGCTCTTCTCGTCAGCCACGGCCTGGGGACTGGTGCCCCAACCGAACCACCACTCCAGCAACGGCTGCCAAGGTGCGAGCATGACTTACTCCTTGTGGTAGGCGGTGACGCGCTCGACCTCTTCCTTCGAGCCGAGGATTACCGACACACGCTGGTGCAGGCTTTCTGGCTGGATGTCGAGGATGCGATCGTAACCGTTGGTGGAGGCGCCGCCGGCCTGTTCGATGATGAAGGACATCGGGTTGGCTTCGTACATCAGGCGCAGCTTGCCCGGCTTGCTCGGTTCGCGGGCGTCACGTGGGTACATGAACAGGCCGCCACGGGTCAGGATGCGGTGTACGTCGGCCACCATCGAGGCGATCCAGCGCATGTTGTAGTTTTTCTTCAGCGGGCCGGTCTCGCCTGCCAGCAGTTCGCCCACGTAACGGTGAACCGGGGCTTCCCAGTGGCGCTGGTTGGACATGTTGATGGCGAATTCTGCGGTAGTTTCCGGCACGCGGATGTTTTCGTGGGTGAGGACGAAGCTGCCCAGTTCGCGGTCCAGGGTGAAGCCCTTGACGCCGTTGCCCAGGGTCAGGATCAGCATGGTCTGCGGGCCGTAGATGGCGTAACCGGCGGCAACCTGCTGGGTGCCTGGTTGCAGGAAGGCTTTTTCGTTCAGGGTTTCGTTCTGGCTCAGGTATTCGTTAGGGCAACGCAGTACCGAGAAGATGGTGCCGACCGAAACGTTGACGTCGATGTTGGACGAGCCGTCCAGCGGGTCGAAGACCAGCAGGTAGGCGCCTTTCGGGTACTTGCCCGGGATCTGGTAGGCGTTGTCCATTTCTTCGGAAGCCATGCCGGCCAGGTGGCCGCCCCACTCGTTGGCTTCCAGCAGGATATCGTTGGAAATCACGTCCAGTTTCTTCTGGACTTCGCCCTGCACGTTTTCAGTGCCCATGCTGCCCAGCACGCCACCGAGGGCGCCTTTGGACACGTGATGGCTGATTTCCTTGCACGCACGCGCCACCACTTCGATCAGGAAGCGCAGATCGGCAGGGGTATTGTTGCTGCGGGTCTGCTCAATCAGATAGCGACTAAGGGTAACGCGGGACATGTATGGCTCCGAAAGGATTGGGGATAAAAACCCCCGCAGTTTACAGGGAGAGTTGCGGGCTAGCGAGTGATGAGACTCGCCACGGCTCTCAGACGGCACAATAGGTTGGTAGTTCAGCGCGCGCCAGGCCGGTGGTCTGGTTGTGGACCCATTCGCGGGCACGCCCGCTCGCACAGGAGTTGCACAACCTTGGAAACCTTGTGCAGTCCATGTGGGAGCGGGCGTGCCCGCGAAGAGGCCGGCACAGGCCTACCTCAATCCAGCGCCTTCCAGATCTCGCTGGCATATTCCCGAATGGTCCGGTCCGAGGAAAACCAGCCCATCCGCGCGGTATTCAGCACCGCCATGCGCCACCATTCCTGCGGCGTGTGCCAAAGCTCCTCGACCCGTCGCTGGGCATCCCAGTAGGCATCGAAATCGGCACACACCAGGAAGCGGTCATGAGCCACCAGCCCGTCGATCAGCGCGCTGTAGCGCGACGGGTCGTCCGGTGAGAACACCCCGCTGCGAACAGCCTGCAACACATCGTTCAGGCGGCTGGACGCGGCAATCGCCGCACTGGCGCCAAAGTCCCCGTCGCGCCGTCTGGCCTCCACCTGCTGCGCGGTAAGGCCGAAGATGAACATGTTTTCGGTACCCACCTGCTCGCTCATCTCGACATTGGCACCATCCAGGGTACCGATGGTCAACGCGCCGTTCAGGCCGAACTTCATGTTGCTGGTGCCGGACGCTTCGTAACCGGCGGTGGAAATCTGCTCGGAAAGGTCCGCCGCCGGGATGATGCTTTCAGCCAGACTGACGTTGTAGTTGGGCAGGAACACCACCTTCAGCAGGCCGCGCACGGTGGGGTCGTTGTTCACCACCCGGGCGATGTCGTTGGCCAGCTTGATGATCAGCTTGGCCTGGTGATAGCTGGCCGCGGCCTTGCCGGCGAAGATCTTCACCCGCGGCACCCAGTCGGTACCGGGGTCGTTGCGCATGGCCTGGTACAACGCCACGGTGTGCAGCAGGTTGAGCAACTGGCGCTTGTATTCGTGGATGCGCTTGACCTGCACGTCGAACAACGCCTCGGGGTTCACCGTAACGCCCAGACGGTCCTGGATGATGCTGGCCAGGGCACGCTTGCTGTGCAGGCGCTGCGCGGCGAACTGCTTGCGGAAACCGCTCTTGTCGGCGAACGGTACCAGATTGGCCAGGCGTCCTTCGGGGTCGTCCAGCAGCTCAGGGCCCAGCGCCTCGATCAGCATCGCGGTCAGCTGCGGGTTGGACTGGTACAGCCAGCGGCGGAAAGTAATGCCGTTGGTCTTGTTGTTGATCCGTTGCGGGTAGAGCTTGTGCAGCTCGGCGAACACCGTGCTTTTCATCAGCTTGCTGTGCAGCGCCGACACACCGTTGACGCTATGCGAGCCGAGGAACGCCAGGTTGCCCATGCGCACCCGGCGGCCATTGTCTTCCTCGATCAACGACACAGCCCGCAACACGTCGAAGTCGTGCAGGCCTTTCGCCCGCAGCGCGTCGATGTGGTAGGCGTTGATCAGGTAGATGATCTGCATGTGCCGCGGCAGCATGCGTTCCATCAGCGCCACCGGCCAGGTTTCCAGGGCTTCGGGCAGCAAGGTGTGGTTGGTGTAGGCCAGGGTGCCGACGGTCAGCTCCCAGGCGGTATCCCAAGGGATCTCATGCTGGTCGACCAGCAGGCGCATCAGCTCGGCGACGGCGATCGACGGGTGGGTGTCGTTGAGCTGGATGGCCGCCGCATCCGGCAGGTTGAGCAGGTTGTCGTGCATGTTCAGGTGGCGGCGTAGCAGGTCCTGCAACGAAGCCGAGACGAAGAAGTATTCCTGCCGCAGGCGCAGTTCCTGGCCCGCCTCGGTGCTGTCGGCCGGGTACAGCACCCGCGAAATGCTTTCGGCCCGCGCCACCTCGGCCACCGCGCCCAGGTGGTCGCCGGCATTGAAACGTTCCAGGTGCAGCTCTTCCAGCGCCCGCGCACGCCACAGGCGCAGGGTATTGACGCTGGCCCCGCGCCAACCGACCACCGGGGTATCGTAGGCCACCGCCCGCACGGTCTCGCCCGGCCACCATACCTGGCGCTGCTGGCCGTGGGTGTCGTGCACCGTTTCGACGCTGCCGCCAAAGCTGATCGGGTAGATCACCTCGGCGCGCTCGAACTCCCAAGGGTTGCCGAAGTCGAGCCAGTTCTCGGTCTGCTCCTGCTGCCAGCCATCGACCATGGCCTGACGGAACAGCCCGTGCTCATAGCGGATGCCATAACCGTGAGCAGCGATGCCCAGGGTCGACATGCTCTCCATGAAGCACGCCGCCAGGCGGCCCAGGCCACCGTTGCCCAGCGCAGCATCGGGCTCGAGCAGGCGAATGCGCTCCAGGTCCACGTTCAGCCCTTCCAATGCGTCGCGGGCAATGTCGAGCAGGCCCAGGTTGCTCAGGCTGTCATACAGCAGCCGGCCGATGAGGAATTCGAGAGAAAGGTAATAGACCCGCTTCTGGCTGCGGCGATACGCCTGGCGGGTGTGGTCCATCCAGTGATCGACCATGTGATCGCGCGCGGCCAGGGCGATGGCCTCGAACCAGTCGTGGTCGAAGGCGTGCTCTGGGTCCTTGCCAACCGCGTAGGTCAGCTTGTCCAGTACAGCGGCGCGAAATTCGGCCACCTCGGCGTCACGAGCTTTGGGTTCCTGGGACATGCGGCATCCTCGGGCAAGTTGACGAAAACGGAGGGAGACTGTTGAGCCTAGACCCTTCGACAGGGAGTGACAGTTAGCGTTCGCAGTTTTCATGCCCACTTTGCGATTCCGGCAAAAGGTTGTTCATAAATTGAACAATTCCGGTATCATCGCGCGCCCCAAGACCGTGATACACCCCATAAAGATGAAAACGACCCTGATCGCCGCAGCCGAAGTCGACCGCCTGGAGACCTGGCAGCGCTACACCAGCAACATGTGCCATGGCTGCCATTCGACCTGCTGCACCCTGCCGGTGGAGGTGAAGATCAAGGATCTGATCCGTATCGGTGTGGTCGACGAGTTCGAGAAAGACGAACCGCCGAAGAACATCGCCAAGCGCCTGCAGAAGGACGGCATCATCGAACGCTTCAACCAGAAGTCGGGGATCTTCACCCTGACCCGGATGAGCAATGATGACTGCCTGTATCTGGATCGTAAAAGCCGGCTGTGCACCATTTATGACAAGCGGCCGGATACCTGCCGCAACCACCCCAAGGTCGGGCCGCGGCCAGGTTATTGTGCGTACAAGCCCAAGGTGGTCGGGCGCTGATCGCTAGCCTTCAAGGGCCTCTTCGCGGGCTTGCCCGCTCCCACAAGGGGCGCGCAAATCATGGGTTCAGCGACACACCTGTGGGAGCGGGCAAGCCCGCGAAGGGCCGCAAAGCGGCCACTGCTGGCCAATCATGTGCCAAGCCAGATTTCTACTTTCCGCCAGAGGGAAAGCTCCTGCACGCACCACCCTGCTCCGCCGGTGGATGTTCGGGATAGGTCTGCGGCAGCACGCTGACCGGGCTGGTCGCGATAAAGCCATCAGCAAACTTCGCTTCGACGAACTGCGCCTGCCATCCCACCGCCGGCGGCGTGCGCTGCAGGGTGAAGTTCTGCATGGGAGCGAGCGTCTCGGATTGGTAGCGCACCCCGCAGGCAAAACGGAAGTCGCGGTCCTGGCTGTTGCTCGCCGTCCACACCTTCACCGTCACTGGCGGCTCAGAGAAGTCGACGCTCATCTGCCCGGCATGCCCGCTGGCCGACACCTGCACGCTTGGCAAAGGTGTGCCATCGCGCAGGCGCGTCACCGCAGGTACCAAGGTACTGACTATCGCTTGACGCACCCCGCCATGGTCAGAGTTCGGCAATACCCTGAGGCTGGTCTGGCCCGGCAGGCGCTGCTGATAATCGGTGACCGGGTCAGGGGCGAAGAAATCGTCACCACTGGCGGACACCAGGTACTTGGGAATGGCCAGACGCTGCCTTTTCTCGTTCAGGTACTGCATCGGGTCCATCATCGCCATCAGCCGCTCGAATGCCGGGGTACCCAGCTGCTGCAGGACACCAGCCAGCTGGTAGGAACCCAGCGCCAAGGGCCAGTGACCACCATAACGCTTGCGCAATCCGGCCAGCATGTCCGAAGTATCCGCGACGTCGATCACACTGGGCACGATGGCCATCACCCGCTCATCGGCCAATGCCGTGAGCCATGCGCTCCAGCCGCGCTTGGAGGCGCCCGTGATAATGAAGCGGTCCACAGTGAGCCCTTGCCCTGCCAGCTCTTGCTCGGCCAGATCCATCGCCCGGCTTGCCGCCGCGGCCATCGGCACGTGCAGTGGCAATTCCGGCGCGGCGCCGCGAAGCGCATGAGCCCAGGTATGGGCCACGGCGTCATCCTCGCGCAAGGGCTTCTCGTTATCGTTGAAGGTCACGTACTGATTGGGCACATCGCTGATCATGACCACGGCCATCCGTGCCTTGAGGGCGACTTCGCGCAATGCCTCGCGGGTATAGTCCGGGGTTTGCGCCGGTCCGAACCGTACACCGTTGTTCACCACCAGCAAGGCTTTGCCGGGCACGGCATTGTGCGGGATATGCAGCTCGACATCATGCTCCCAGCGGCGCGGCTCAACCACCGGCGCTGGTTCCCAAACCTGCGAAACCATCTGCAAGCGACGGAACGCATACCCAGGCTCGGAGGCTTGCTCGAGCAATACGGCTTCCAAGGGTGCCTGACGCACCTTGCCAATATGGCACTGGACAACATCCTGCGGACGCAGGCTGGCACAATCCTGCAGGGTGCAAGCCTGCAAGCCAGCCATCAGGCAGGGGATGGCCAGCGCTAAACGGTAATTCATGTGCATGCTTCCTGCTTCGAGAAAGCACTTCACGCTAGGCATCACAACAAGCGCGCACAAGTCGCAAAAGGTTGTGAAAGATGCCACCTACATCAGCTTGAGATATCACCTACAAAAAACCTGCGTCATACAAACAAAAACGCCCCCGGCCTTTCGACCGGGGGCGTTTTCGTTTCAGCTCAAGCTAGACGATCAAGCCTTGGCTTTCTTGGCAGCGCGGGTACGCTCGCCTTCGTCCAGGATCTTCTTGCGCAGGCGGATCGACTTCGGAGTCACTTCGCACAGCTCATCGTCCTGGATGAATTCCAGGGCCTGTTCCAGGGTGTGGCGAACCGGCGGTACCAGGGCGATGACTTCGTCTTTGCCCGAAGCACGCATGTTGTCGAGCTTCTTGCCTTTGGTCGGGTTCACGCCCAGGTCGTTGTCACGGCTGTTCAGGCCGATGATCTGACCGTTGTAGATGTCCTGGCCGTGCTCGATGAACAGCTTGCCGCGAGCCTGCAGGGTTTCCAGCGAGTAGGTCAGCGCCTTGCCGGTCTCGATCGAAACCAGTACACCGTTCAGACGACCGGACATCTGGCCGGCTTTCATGGTGTCGTAGCGATCGAAGATCGAGGTCAGGATGCCGGCACCGTTGGTCAGGGTCAGGAACTGGTTACGGAAACCGATCAGACCACGAGCAGGTACGTTGTACTCCAGACGTACACGGCCCTTGCCATCCGGCGCCATGTTGGTCAGGTCGCCCTTACGCAGGCCCATTTCTTCCATGACCTTGCCCTGGGATTCTTCAGGGATGTCGATGGTGACGTTCTCGAACGGCTCCTGCTTCACGCCGTTGACTTCGCGGATGATCACTTCAGGGCGGCCTACAGCCATCTCGAAGCCTTCACGACGCATGGTTTCGATCAGAACCGACAGGTGCAGCTCACCACGGCCGGAAACCTTGAACTTGTCAGCCGAGTCGCCTTCTTCAACGCGCAGTGCAACGTTGTACAGCAGCTCTTTGTCCAGACGTTCCTTGATGTTACGGCTGGTGACGAACTTGCCTTCCTTGCCGCAGAACGGCGAGTCGTTGACCTGGAAGGTCATCGAAACGGTCGGCTCGTCAACGGTCAGTGGCTTCATCGCCTCGACGTTGTTCATGTCGCACAGGGTGTCGGAGATGAACAGCTCGTCGAAACCGCTGATGCAGACGATGTCGCCAGCCTGGGCTTCTTCAACGTCGACGCGGTGCAGGCCGTGGTGGCCCATCAGCTTGAGGATACGGCCGTTACGCTTCTTGCCTTCGGTGTCGATGGCAACAACCGGGGTGTTCGGCTTGATACGACCACGGGCGATACGGCCAACGCCGATAACACCGAGGAAGCTGTTGTAGTCCAGAGCGGAGATCTGCATCTGGAACGGGCCATCGACGTCAACGTTCGGCGCCGGTACGTTGTCGACGATCGACTGGTACAGCGGGGTCATGTCTTCGGCCATGTCGGTGTGGTCCAGACCGGCGATGCCGTTCAGGGCCGAGGCGTAGACAACCTGGAAGTCCAGCTGATCATCGGTGGCACCGAGGTTGTCGAACAGGTCGAAGATCTGGTCCAGAACCCAGTCAGGACGCGCACCCGGGCGGTCAACCTTGTTGATCACGACGATCGGCTTCAGGCCAGCTTCGAAAGCCTTCTTGGTCACGAAGCGGGTTTGCGGCATCGGGCCGTCCTGGGCATCGACCAGCAGCAGCACGGAGTCGACCATCGACATTACACGCTCAACCTCGCCACCGAAGTCGGCGTGGCCGGGGGTGTCGACGATGTTGATGTGGTAGCCGTTCCAGTTGATGGCGGTGTTTTTCGCCAGGATGGTAATGCCGCGCTCTTTTTCCTGGTCGTTGGAGTCCATCACGCGCTCGTCGTTGAGCTCGTTACGCTCCAGGGTGCCGGACTGGCGCAGGAGTTTGTCGACCAGGGTGGTTTTACCATGGTCAACGTGGGCGATGATGGCGATGTTACGCAGATTTTCGATCACAACTGTATCTCGATCAGAGGATTCGGTTGCCGCCAGTGTAGGCGGCGAATATGTACGGTTTGAGGCTCAGCGGGCCCGGTGGTCGGGAGGGCGATGGCGGATGCTGCCGCCATACAGCCCTGGCGTCTTATGCCGGACGATAAACACGCACATTGGCATGTCCCTCACTGAGCAGGTGGTGTGCGTGCAGACGGCTCATCACACCTTTGTCGCAATACAGCAAGTACTGGCGGTTGGCATCCAGCTGCTTGAACTTGCTGTTGATGGCATAGAACGGCATGGCCTGGACTTCGATACCGTCCAGCACCAGAGGTTCGTCTTCCTGGGCATCGGGGTGACGAATGTCGATGACGATCTGGCCGGGCAGCGCCTCGGTCACTTCCTCGATTTCGATGTCCTTGCCCAGTTCGTCGATCACATGGTCGATGGAGATCAACCGGGCGCGTTCCAGGGCGCGCTCCAGCACGGCCATGTCGAACTGCTTCTCTTCATGCTCCATGCGGTGGCGCTTGGCGTGGGTGGTCGGGTTTACCGAGATCACGCCGCAGTATTCTGGCATGTGCTTGGCGAAGTCGGCAGTGCCGATCGCGTAGGCCTGGTCGATGATGTCCTGCTTGTGGCTGGCCAGCAGGGGGCGCAGCACCAGCTTGTCGGTGGCCGAGTCGATGATCGACAGGTTCGGCAAGGTCTGGCTGGACACCTGGGAAATCGCTTCGCCGGTGACCAGGGCATCGATCTCCAGGCGGTCGGCCATGTGCGCGGCACCACGCAGCATCATGCGTTTGAGGGTCACGCCCATGTAGCTGTTGTCGACCTTGTTCAGAATCTCGCCGACCACTTCCTCGAACGGCACGCTGATGAACAGCACGCGCTGGCTGCTGCCGAACTTCTTCCACAGGTAGTGAGCCACTTCCATCACGCCCAGCTCGTGGGCACGGCCACCGAGGTTGAAGAAGCAGAAGTGGGTCATCAGGCCGCGGCGCATCATCTGATAAGCCGCCACGGTGGAGTCGAAGCCACCGGACATCAGTACCAGTGTCTGCTCCAGGGCGCCCAGCGGGTAGCCGCCGATGCCCTGGTGCTGGTTATGGATCACGTACAGGCGCTGGTCGCGGATTTCGATGCGCACCAGGACTTCCGGGTTCTTCAGCTCGATGCCGGCGGCGCCGCACTGCTGGCGCAGCTGGCTGCCGACGTAACGGTCGACGTCCATCGAGGTGAAGTCGTGGTGACCACCGCGCTTGCAGCGCACGGCGAAGTGCTTGCCGGCCAGCAGGTGGCCGAAGTGCTGCTTGCACTTGGCGACGATGTCATCGAAGTCGCCGAGCGGGTATTCCTCTACCTGCAGGAAGTGGGTGATACCCGGGGTGCAGGTGAGGCGCTCGATCATCTCGCGCTGGACCTTTTCGTCCTCGACGCGGGTGACCACTTCGAGATTGTCCCAGACACCATCGACCACGAGCTCAGGATCGAGGTCCTTGAGCACGTTGCGGATGTTCTTGCCGAGCTGGCGGATGAAGCGCTTGCGCACCGGCCGGCTCTTGATGGTGATTTCTGGGAAGACTTTGACGATAAGTTTCATTGGTTAACAGCGCGCGCAGGGCCTGCCGAAAATGAGGGGCGCGAATTATAGCGGAAATTGCTCAGGATTTGACCAACTTTTGTACAGAAGGTCGGATTTATATTGCCTGCACCGGCCTCATCGCCGGCAAGCCAGCTCCCACAGGCTATCCACAGTCCTCAAGATCTGCGCCCTGCCTGTGGGAGCTGGCTTGCCGGCGATGAGGCCCTCAAAGAAAGGACATAACTCAAGCAATGCACACTATTGGTGCACTGCTACCAAAATTCGCATCTTAAGGGTGCACTTTTCCCCAGCAACCCACCCCCAGATGCCCGCAAACGCCCCCTTTTATCCCGCCCTCGCCATTTTCGGGCACTGGCATGCAATTTGCTCCCTTGTGAGGCAGGTAAGCTTGGCCGACTATCCGCGCCCGGCAACACCCTTTTTCCAGGGCAGCGGCCCACCGCGCTCTAGACCATCCGGAGGACAACATGTCGAAGTCGGTTCAACTCATCAAAGATCACGACGTCAAGTGGATTGATCTGCGTTTCACGGACACCAAAGGCACTCAGCACCACGTGACCATGCCGGCGCGTGATGCACTGGAAGACGACTTCTTCGAAGTCGGCAAGATGTTCGACGGTTCCTCCATCGCTGGCTGGAAAGGCATCGAAGCCTCCGACATGATCCTGATGCCGGTCGACGAAACTGCCGTACTGGACCCGTTCACCGAAGAGCCGACCCTGATCCTCACCTGCGACATCGTCGACCCGTCGAGCATGCAGGGCTACGATCGCGACCCTCGCGCCATCGCCAAGCGCGCCGAAGAGTACCTGAAGAGCACCGGCATCGGTGACACCGTATTCGCAGGCCCGGAGCCAGAGTTCTTCATTTTCGACGAAGTGAAGTTCCAGTCGGACATCTCCGGCTCGATGTTCAAGATTTTCTCCGAGCAAGGCTCGTGGATGACCGGCGCTGACGTGGAAGGCGGCAACAAAGGCCACCGTCCAGGCGTGAAGGGCGGCTACTTCCCGGTTCCGCCGTTCGACCACGACCACGAAATCCGTACTGCCATGTGCAACGCACTGGAAGAAATGGGCCAGACCGTCGAAGTTCACCACCACGAAGTGGCGACTGCCGGCCAGAACGAAATCGGCGTCAAGTTCAACACCCTGGTGAAGAAGGCTGACGAAGTACAGGCGCTGAAGTACGTCGTGCACAACGTTGCCGACGCCTACGGCCGCACCGCCACCTTCATGCCGAAGCCACTGTACGGCGACAACGGCTCGGGCATGCACGTGCACATGTCGATCTGGAAAGACGGCAAGAACACCTTCTCGGGTGAAGGCTATGCCGGCCTGTCCGACACCGCCCTGTACTTCATCGGCGGTATCATCAAGCACGGTAAGGCCCTGAACGGCTTCACCAACCCGTCGACCAACTCCTACAAGCGTCTGGTCCCAGGCTTCGAAGCCCCGGTAATGCTGGCCTACTCGGCTCGCAACCGTTCCGCCTCGATCCGTATTCCTTACGTCGGCAGCCCGAAAGCCCGCCGTATCGAAGCTCGCTTCCCGGACCCATCGGCCAACCCATACCTGGCCTTCGCGGCCCTGCTGATGGCCGGCCTGGACGGTATCCAGAACAAGATCCACCCAGGCGATGCTGCCGACAAGAACCTGTACGACCTGCCGCCTGAAGAGGCCAAGGACATCCCGCAGGTTTGCGGCAGCCTGAAGGAAGCTCTGGAAGAGCTGGACAAGGGCCGTGCGTTCCTGACCAAGGGCGGCGTGTTCTCCGACGACTTCATCGATGCCTTCATCGAGCTGAAGAGCGAAGAAGAAATCAAGGTCCGCACCTTCGTTCACCCGCTGGAATACGAGCTGTACTACAGCTGCTGATCTGATCGGCGCCTCACGCCGATGACATGATCACGAACGGCCTCCTTCGGGAGGCCGTTTTCGTTTCCGTGGCTGCCTCATCGATTTCATACAGAACCGGCAGATGCCGCTGACATTTCGCCGCCCCCTCAGCACGCAGGGTAGGCGTCCCTTCAGTCAAAGGACATCACGCCATGCGCAAACTTCTACCTGCAATGATTACCGTATCCGCCCTCCTCACCGGCTGCGCCAGCAATGGCACCGCGCCAGGCCAGGCAACGTCACAGGTGCTTCACCGCGCCACCGGCAGTTGGGACGGTACTCCCTATCTCGATTACCCCGAAGGACGACCAGTGCTGTCGCTTGTGAAAGTCAGCATTCCTGCCCACACCACCCTTGGCTGGCACTGTCACCAGGCACTCAATCTAGGCTATCTGACCGAGGGGCGACTCGAGGTGGAAACCCGTGACGGCAAGCGCACAAGCCTGGTTGCAGGCCAGACGCTGGCCGAACTTCAAGGGGAAGTGCACCGCGGGCACACCACTGCGCAACCCGCCACTGTCATGGTGTTCCACGCAAGCAATGAAGACCTGGGGTTTTCAACGCCAGAAGCCGAATGCCCGCCAACTGTGCGATAAACCCTGAAACCACCTATGCTCCATATTGGTGCATGCTGTGGACTAACGCCCCCGAATGCATCCCAAAAGCGATCACATGAACCGTTTAATCAGTTCATTCTGGTGCGATTTTTCCCGTTTCCAGGGCTTTATCGGCAAATTCCGCTTCTTTTCGGAGCCTTGGTTTGGTTCTTGCATTTTTTGCCCAAAGACTGGAATCAGCGGATCCACCGCGCGCCCGACCATGGCCGCGCCCATGCCCGACACGCGCCAAAAGAGGTCGACGACGCCCTATGACCATCAGCGATGCCCAGCACCGTCTACTTCTGGACAACCTGACCACCGCCACGCTGCTGCTCAACGCCGAGCTGCGCCTGGAGTACATGAACCCGGCCGCGGAAATGCTTCTGGCAGTGAGTGGCCAGCGCAGCCATGGGCAGTTCATCAGCGAGCTGTTCACCGAGTCGACCGAAGCGCTCAGCTCGCTGCGCCAGGCGGTCGAGCAGGCGCACCCGTTTACCAAGCGCGAAGCGCAGCTCACCTCGCTGACCGGGCAGACCATCACCGTCGACTACGCGGTTACGCCGATCCTGCACCAGGGCCAGACCCTGCTGCTGCTCGAGGTGCACCCGCGCGACCGGCTGCTGCGCATCACCAAGGAAGAAGCCCAGCTGAGCAAGCAGGAAACCACAAAGATGCTGGTGCGCGGCCTGGCCCACGAAATCAAGAACCCCCTTGGCGGCATCCGCGGCGCAGCCCAGCTGCTGGCCCGCGAGCTGCCTGAAGAAGGCCTGCGCGACTACACCAACGTGATCATCGAGGAAGCCGACCGCCTGCGTAACCTGGTCGACCGCATGCTCGGCTCGAACAAGCTGCCGTCGCTGGCCATGACCAACATCCACGAAGTGCTTGAGCGGGTTTGCAGCCTGGTCGAGGCCGAAAGCCAGGGCTGCATCACTTTGGTGCGCGATTATGACCCCAGCCTGCCTGACGTATTGGTCGACCGCGAGCAGATGATCCAGGCCGTACTCAACATCGTGCGCAATGCCATGCAGGCGATCAGTTCGCAGAACGAACTGCGCCTGGGCCGCATCACCCTGCGCAGCCGTGCCCTGCGCCAGTTCACCATCGGCCATGTGCGCCATCGCCTTGTGGCGAGGGTGGAGATCATCGACAACGGCCCGGGCATCCCGCCGGAACTGCAGGACACCCTTTTCTATCCCATGGTCAGCGGTCGCCCGGACGGTACCGGGCTGGGCCTGGCCATTACCCAGAACATCATCAGCCAGCACCAGGGCCTGATCGAGTGTGAAAGCCATGCAGGCCACACCGCATTCTCGATCTACCTGCCCCTGGAACAAGGAGCCACCGCCTCATGAGCCGAAGTGAAACCGTATGGATCGTCGACGATGATCGCTCCATCCGCTGGGTCCTGGAAAAAGCCCTGCAACAGGAAGGCATGACCACCCAGAGCTTCGATAGCGCCGATGGCGTGATGGGCCGCCTGGCACGCCAGCAACCTGACGTGATCATTTCCGACATCCGCATGCCGGGTACCAGCGGCCTCGACCTGCTGGCACAGATCCGTGAGCAGCACCCGCGCCTGCCGGTCATCATCATGACCGCCCACTCCGACCTGGACAGCGCCGTTGCGTCGTACCAGGGCGGTGCATTCGAGTACCTGCCCAAGCCATTCGATGTGGACGAGGCGGTCTCGCTGGTCAAGCGCGCCAACCAGCACGCCCAGGAGCAACAAGGGCTGGATGTGCCGCAGAGCCTGGCGCGCACCCCGGAAATCATCGGTGAAGCACCGGCAATGCAGGAGGTGTTCCGCGCCATCGGCCGCCTCAGCCACTCCAACATCACCGTGCTGATCAACGGTGAGTCCGGTACCGGCAAGGAGCTGGTGGCCCACGCCCTGCACCGCCACAGCCCGCGTGCGGCCTCACCGTTCATCGCCCTGAACATGGCAGCCATCCCCAAGGACCTGATGGAGTCCGAGCTGTTCGGCCATGAAAAGGGCGCCTTCACCGGCGCCGCCAACCTGCGCCGAGGGCGCTTCGAGCAGGCCGACGGCGGCACCCTGTTCCTCGACGAGATCGGCGACATGCCCGCCGACACACAGACCCGCCTGCTGCGAGTGCTGGCCGATGGCGAGTTCTACCGCGTGGGCGGCCACGTACCGGTCAAGGTCGATGTGCGCATCATCGCCGCCACTCACCAGAACCTGGAGTCGCTGGTGCAGGCCGGCAAGTTCCGCGAGGACTTGTTCCACCGCCTGAACGTGATCCGCATCCACATTCCACGGCTGGCCGACCGCCGCGAGGATATCCCCGCCCTCGCCCGCCACTTCCTCGCCCGCGCCGCCCAGGAACTGGCGGTCGAGCCGAAGATCCTCAAGCCGGAAACCGAGGAATTCATTCGCAATCTGCCGTGGCCGGGCAACGTACGGCAGATGGAGAACACCTGCCGCTGGATCACCGTGATGGCCTCCAGCCGCGAAGTGCTGATCGGCGACCTGCCGCCGGAGCTGCTGAACCTGCCACAGGACGCCGCACCAGTAACCAACTGGGAGCAGGCCCTGCGCCAGTGGGCCGACCAGGCGTTGGCGCGTGGGCAGACCAGCCTGCTGGACAGCGCAGTGCCGAGCTTCGAGCGGATCATGATCGAGACGGCGCTCAAGCACACCGCTGGCCGTCGGCGCGATGCGGCACTGTTGCTGGGTTGGGGACGCAACACCCTGACGCGCAAGATCAAGGAGCTGGGGATGAATGTGGCGGGGGGCGATGATGAGGAAGGTGACGAGCACTGAGTTCCAGGTAAACCCATAGTTCTCTGGGGCTGCTGCGCAGCCCATCGCGACACAAGGCCGCTCCTACAGGAGAACGCGATCCCCTGTAGGAGCGGCCTTGTGTCGCGATGGGCCGCAAAGCGGCCCCAAACATTTCAGCCCTTCGATGCACCGATCCTGTGCCCGATGCACCTCACTAAGGCACAAATCCCCTCAAAAAACGGCCAATTCACCCTGAAAGCCCAGATTCACGGGCTTTTCAAAACTGGCACGCCCCCTGCAATAAACAATACATATCCAGTTTCGGGGGCCCTGGTACAGGCAGGCCGGGTGAACCCCTCTTTTATTCGCAACATCGCCAGTTTTGGGGACCTCGGTACAGGCAGGCCGGGCCATCCCCCCTTTATACGCAGTACCCCTTTCGGGGACCCTGGTACAGGCAGGCCGGGATATCCCCTCTTTTATTCGTGCAGTTTCACCTGCAACCGCCAGCGCCCAGCGTCCTCTGCACCGGCCCACTCGCCGTGAAGGGGGCGCGCGGCCACCACCGTCAGCAACAGCCCTTCCTTGCTATTCTGCACCCGCCAACTCACAGGCTTGCCCTGCAGGCTCAGTTGCCCTTGCCGGGCCTTGCCTTGGGCCTGGAACAACAGTGCTACGGTACCGTCCACATTCTCGCCATGCAGCTGAGGCTCTTCGTTGAACCACAGCTCCAGGCCATCCTGCACCACCTCCACCTGCTGCAACTCGCGCTCGTCGGGTGTAGTCAGGCGGCCGATCATCAGCCCTACCATCAAGCCGACGATCGCCAGCGACAGCATCACCCGCGGGAACGCCTTCGAACGCACGTCCGGTTCGGGGGTAGAATGCCCGTCATCTTCACGCTTGGAGCCGTGCATGTTTCACGTCATCCTTTTTCAACCAGAAATTCCGCCGAATACCGGCAACATCATTCGCCTCTGCGCCAACAGCGGCTGCGACCTGCACCTGATCGAGCCCATCAGCTTCGAACTGGACGACAAGCGCCTGCGGCGCGCGGGGCTGGATTACCACGAGTATGCCACGCTCAAGCGCCACGAGAGCCTGGCCGGATGCCTGGAAAGCCTGGGCAACCCACGGCTGTTCGCCTTCACCACCAAGGGCTCGCACCCGTTCCACGAAGTGGCTTACCAGCCGGGTGATGCCTTCCTGTTCGGGCCAGAAAGCCGCGGCCTGCCGGCCGAAGTACTGGACAGCCTGCCGGCCGAACAACGCCTGCGCCTGCCGATGCGGCCGGGGTGCCGCAGCCTGAATCTGTCCAATACCGTGGCTGTGACAGTGTATGAGGCGTGGCGGCAAAATGGGTTTGCCGGCAGTTGATGCGCTGCCGGCGATAGGGCCGGAACAGGCCAACAAAAAAGGCGACCGAAGTCGCCTTTTTTCAAACGCAGCTATTACTGCACAGTCGGCGCTTCGCCGGCTTCCTGCATGCGCTGCATTTCTTGCGCGTACAGGGCGTCGAAGTTGACCGGCGACAGCATCAGGGCCGGGAACGAACCGCGGGTCACCAGGCTGTCCAGGGTCTCGCGGGCGTACGGGAACAGGATGTTCGGGCAGAATGCACCCAGGGTGTGGCTCATCGAAGCCGCGTCCAGGTTCTTGATGAGGAAGATACCGGCCTGCTGCACTTCCGCGATGAAGGCCACTTCGTCACCGTTCTTGACGGTAACCGACAGGGTCAGTACCACCTCGTGGAAGTCGCCTTCCAGGGCTTTCTGCTTGGTGTTCAGGTCCAGGGCAACGCTCGGCTCCCAGGTCTGGCGGAAGATCTGCGGGCTTTTCGGGGCTTCGAACGACAGGTCGCGCACATAGATGCGCTGCATGGAGAACTGAGGGCTGTTGTCTTCTGCAGCAGCGCCGTTGGTCTGTTGGTCAGTCATGGCAGATCCTTATCCTAATGTTTTTGAATGCAGTGTAAATCAGGCCGCCAGCAGCGCGTCGAGCTTGCCGGCGCGCTCCAGGGCATAAAGGTCATCGCATCCACCGACGTGGGTGCTGCCGATCCAGATCTGCGGCACAGATGTACGGCCGGCCTTCTGGCTCATCTCGGCACGAACCTGTGGCTTGCCGTCGACCTTGATTTCCTCGAAGGCCACGCCCTTGCTCTCGAGCAGGTACTTGGCGCGCATGCAGTAGGGGCAGTAGTCGCTGGAATAGACGATGACGGGCTTCATATCACTTCACCAGGGGCAGGTTATCGGCTTTCCAGCTGGAAACGCCACCGCTCAGTTTGGCGGCGTTGTAACCAGCCTTGAGCAGCTCGCGGCAGATGGTGCCGGACTGCTGGCCCATCGAGTCGACGACGATCAGGGTCTTCTCTTTGTGCTTGTCCAGCTCGCTCATGCGGTTGACCAGCTTGTCCTGCGGGATGTTCACCGCACCGACGATGTGACCGGCGGAGTATTCCTTGGTCGGGCGGATGTCGATGACCAGGGCTTTCTCGGCATTGACCAGGGCAGTCAGCTGGCCGTTGCTCAGGCTCTGGCCGCCGCGACGGATTTCGTTGACCAGCAGCGCGACCAGCAAAACAACGAAGATCGCCACCAGGATGTAGTGGTTTGTCGCAAATTGAATCAGGTTAGCAACCATCTGGGGTGTTCCACGCGATTGAAAATGCCGGCCAGTATACACAGGCCCTTATTGCCACCAAAGCCCGACGGGCCGGCCGGAAAGGTACCTTCATGTTGCCACATTGGCCACGCTGGTCAGGGAACAGGACGAATATTCGCCGCCGGTGGCGCATTTGCCCTAAAATGCGTGTCTTTATCATCTTTGAACAACCGTGAGTTTGATTGATGACGAGTACGCCCAAACCCCTGGTCCTGATCATCCTGGATGGCTTCGGCCACAGCGAAAGCCCCGAATACAACGCCATCTACGCCGCCAACACACCGGTCTATGACCGCCTGCGCGCCAGCCAGCCGCATGGCCTCATTTCCGGCTCGGGCATGGATGTCGGCCTGCCGGACGGGCAGATGGGCAACTCCGAAGTCGGTCACATGAACCTCGGTGCCGGCCGCGTGGTGTATCAGGATTTCACCCGGGTGACCAAAGCCATCCGCGACGGCGAGTTCTTCGAGAACCCTGTACTGACCGGCGCCGTGGACAAGGCAGCCAGTGCCGGCAAGGCTGTGCACATTCTCGGCCTGCTGTCCGATGGCGGCGTACACAGCCACCAGGACCACCTGGTAGCCATGGCCGAACTGGCCGCGCAGCGCGGCGCGCAGAAGATCTACCTGCACGCCTTCCTCGATGGTCGCGACACGCCACCACGCAGCGCGCAGTCGTCCATCGAGCTGCTCGACGCCACCTTCGCCAAGCTGGGCAAGGGCCGCATCGCCAGCCTGATCGGCCGCTACTACGCCATGGATCGCGACAACCGCTGGGACCGCGTCAGCGCCGCCTACAACCTGATCGTCGACAGCGCTGCCGAATACACCGCCGACACCGCCCTGGCCGGCCTGGAAGCGGCCTACGCCCGCGACGAGAGCGACGAGTTCGTCAAGGCCACGCGCATTGGTGAAGCCGTCAAGGTCGAAGACGGCGACGCGGTGATCTTCATGAACTTCCGCGCCGACCGCGCCCGCGAGCTGTCGCGCGTGTTCGTCGAAGCCGACTTCAACGAATTTCCGCGTGCCCGCCTGCCAAAACTGGCCGCCTACATCGGCCTGACCCAGTACTCGGCAAAAATCCCGGCCCCCGCCGCCTTCGCCCCGGCCAGCCTGAACAACGTGCTGGGCGAGTACCTGGCGAAGAACGGCAAGACCCAGCTGCGCATCGCCGAGACCGAGAAGTACGCCCATGTCACCTTCTTTTTCTCCGGTGGCCGCGAAGAGCCGTTCGAAGGCGAAGAGCGCATTCTGATCCCGTCGCCGAAGGTCGCCACCTACGACCTGCAGCCGGAAATGAGCGCACCGGAAGTTACCGACCGCATCGTCGAGGCTATCGAGCAACAGCGTTATGACGTGATCGTGGTCAACTACGCCAACGGCGACATGGTCGGCCATACCGGCGTGTTCGAGGCTGCGGTGAAGGCCGTCGAGGCCTTGGATGGCTGCGTCGGGCGCATCGTCGAAGCTCTGGACAAGGTTGGCGGCGAAGCGCTGATCACCGCCGACCATGGCAACGTCGAGCAAATGGAAGACGAGTGCACCGGCCAGGCGCACACCGCGCATACCACCGAGCCGGTACCGTTCATCTATGTGGGCAAGCGCAACGTCAAGGTGCGTGACGGCGGCGTGCTGGCCGATGTGGCGCCGACCATGCTGAAGCTGCTGGGGCTGGAAAAGCCGGTAGAAATGACCGGCACCTCGATCCTGGTCGACGCCTGACTCGGTGCCAAAGGGGGCCGCTTTGCGGCCCATTCGCAGCACAAGGCTGCTCCTACAAAGGGCTCATGCAATGCCTGTAGGAGCAGCCTTGAGCTGCGAATGGGCTGCACAGCAGCCCCAATAACACATGAATTCCAGACAAACGCCCCTCTGCACCCGCAGCGAGGCGTTTTTTTTGCCCGCCCGCGCGGGCATACTAGGCCAGTCTCCATCCTTGGTACGCCAAACCCCATGCTTCGCGCCCTGATCCTCCTAGCCCTGTCTTGCCTGCTCAGCCCGGCCTTTGCCGATGAGCGTGCGCAGACCCAGCAGCAACTGGACGCCACCCGCCAGGACATTGCCGAGCTCAAGAAGACGCTGGGCAAGCTCCAGGAAGAAAAGGCCGGTGTGCAAAAGGACCTCAAAGCCACCGAGACCGATATCGGCAACCTCGAAAAGCAGGTGGAGGCCCTGCAGCAAGAACTAAAAAAGACCGAGGGCGAGCTGGAGCGCCTTGATACCGAGAAAAAAAAACTCCAGAGCGCCCGCGTTGAACAACAGCGACTGATCGCCATCCAGGCCCGTTCGGCCTACCAGAACGGCCGCGAGGAATACCTCAAGCTGCTGCTCAACCAGCAGAACCCCGAGAAGTTCGCCCGCACCCTCACCTACTACGACTACCTGAGCAAGGCGCGCCTGGAGCAACTGCGCACCTTCAACGAGACCCTGCGCCAGCTGGCCAACGTCGAACAGGAAATCGCTACCCAGCAGCAACAGCTGCTGGCCCAGCGCGCCGACCTCGACAGCCGCCGCCAGGCCCTGGAAACCGAGCGTGGCAAGCGCCAGCAGGTGCTGGCCAAGCTCAACAGCGACATGAAGGACCGTGGCCAGAAGCTGCAATCGCGCGAGCAGGATCAGGCCGACCTGTCCAAGGTACTCAAGACCATCGAGGAAACCCTCGCTCGCCAGGCCCGCGAGGCCGAAGAAGCGCGCAAGAAGGCCTTGCTGGCCCAGCAGGAAGCGGAAAAACGCCGCCAGCAGGAAGCCCTCGCTGCCGCTGCCGCCCGCGAACAGGCCCGCGAACCGGTGGAGCCACCGAAAAAGGCCCGCACTACCCTGGGCCCGCTGGTTTCCAGCGACGGCGCGAACTACGGCGGCGCATTTTCTGCCGCACGGGGAAAACTTCCCTGGCCAGTCAATGGTCGATTGCTGGCACGTTTCGGTGATGCCCGCGGCAGCGATGCCCGTGCCAAGTGGGACGGGGTGATGATCAGCGCCAACCCGGGCACCCAGGTACGTGCCGTGCACGGCGGGCGCGTGGTGTTCGCCGACTGGTTGCGCGGTGCCGGGCTTCTGGTCATTCTCGACCATGGCAACGGTTACCTGAGCCTGTACGGCCATAACCAGAGCCTGCTCAAGAGCGCCGGTGATATCGTCAAGGCCGGCGAGGCCATTTCCACCGTTGGCGACAGCGGCGGCCAGGACGCTGCCGGCTTGTACTTCGCCATCCGCCAGCAGGGCCGGCCTACCGACCCTTCGCAGTGGTGCCGGGGCTAGTCAAATTTCTACGGGGTAGCCCACGGGCTGCGCCGATGCTCCCCAGGGAGCGCTTACAGGATCAGGAGTTCGTTCGACATGCTGCACTCGCCTCGTCTCACCCAGCTGGCCCTGTCCATCGCCCTGGCGGTCGGCGCGCCCCTGGCCACTGCCGCGGAACCGGCCAAGCCGGCTGCAGTACCGGCCACCGAGGTGACCGCCAAGGCGCCACTGCCGCTTGAAGAGCTGCGCACCTTCGCCGAGGTCATGGACCGCATCAAGGCGGCCTATGTGGAGCCGGTGGATGACAAGACCCTGCTGGAAAATGCCATCAAGGGCATGCTCAGCAACCTCGACCCGCACTCGGCCTACCTCGGCCCAGAGGACTTCCAGGAGCTGCAGGAAAGCACCAGCGGCGAGTTCGGCGGGCTGGGCATCGAAGTAGGCCAGGAAGACGGCTTCATCAAGGTGGTCTCGCCGATCGACGACACCCCGGCCTCGCGTGCCGGCGTGCAGGCCGGCGACCTGATCGTCAAGATCAACGGCGCCCCGACCCGTGGCCAGACCATGACCGAAGCGGTCGACAAGATGCGTGGCAAGGTGGGCGAGAAAATCACCCTGACCCTGGTGCGCGACGGCGGCAATCCCTTCGACGTGACCCTGGCCCGCGCGGTCATCCAGGTCAAGAGCGTGAAGAGCCAGCTGCTGGAGAACGACTACGGCTACATACGTATCACCCAGTTCCAGGTCAAGACCGGCGACGAAGTAGGCAAGGCCCTGGCCAAGCTGCGCAAGGACAACGGCAAGAAGCTGCGCGGCGTGGTGCTGGACCTGCGCAACAACCCGGGCGGCGTGCTGCAGTCGGCGGTGGAAGTCGCCGACCACTTCCTGACCAAGGGCCTGATCGTCTACACCAAGGGCCGCATCGCCAACTCCGAGCTGCGCTTCTCGGCCGACCCGGCCGACGCCAGCGACGGCGTGCCACTGGTGGTGCTGATCAACGGCGGCAGTGCCTCGGCCTCGGAAATTGTCGCCGGCGCCCTGCAAGACCAGAAACGCGCCGTGCTGATGGGCACCGACAGCTTCGGCAAAGGCTCGGTGCAGACCGTGCTGCCACTGGCCAACGACCGTGCGCTGAAGCTCACCACCGCGCTGTACTTCACCCCCAACGGCCGCTCGATCCAGGCCCAGGGCATCGTCCCCGACATCGAAGTGCGCCCGGCCAAGCTCACCGCCGAAGCCGACACCGACAACTTCAAGGAAGCCGACCTGCAGGGCCACCTGGGCAACGGCAACGGCGGTGCCGACCGCCCGACCGGCAGCGGCAAGCGCAAGGAGCGCCCGCAGGATGACGACTTCCAGCTGAGCCAGGCCCTGAGCCTGCTCAAAGGCCTGAACATCACCAAGGGCGACTGACCCACCCCATGCGTTATCTGCTGTGTCTGCTGTTCTGCCTGATGGCCGGGGTCGCGCAAGCGGCGCCGGCCGGCAAGGCCTACATGAGCATCATCATCGACGACCTCGGCCAGAGCAGCGAACGCGACAGCCGCACCTTGGCCCTGCCCGGCCCGGTAACCCTGGCGATCATGCCGGACACTCCGCATGCCACCACGCTTGCCCGGCAGGCGCACAAGGCCGGCAAGACAGTTATCCTGCACATGCCCATGGACCCGGCCACCGGCCCTTACGCCTGGCACCCGGGCACGCCCCTGCCGGAGCTTGCCCACCGCCTGGACACCGCCCTGGCGCAGGTGCCTTACGCAGTCGGTATCAACAACCACATGGGCAGCCGCATGACCGCCCAACCCGAAGCGATGGCCATGCTGATGGCCGACCTGCAACGCCGACACCTGTTTTTTGTCGACAGCCGCACTAGCGCTGCCACGGTGGCTGCATTCCAGGCTCAGGCCCAGGGCCTGGCACAGGTATCCCGCGATGTCTTTCTGGACAACGTACGTACGGTCGAGGCCATCGGCAGCGAATTGCAGCTCGGGGTCGAACTGGCTCGCAAACAAGGCTCAGCCGTGCTGATCGGCCACCCTTATCCGCAAACCCTCGAAGTGCTCGAACGCGAACTGCCCCGGCTGAAGCGCCAGGGCGTAGAGCTGATCGGCCTGGAACAGATGATTGCCGAGCGGGGCAATCAGACGATGCCAGCGCATGCCAAGCACCATTCCACCGCCCCCGTTGGCCGACTCAATGGAAAGGAATGATTCCTCGGGCCTGTGCCAGAGTAAGGGCTCCCCTGTGCAATCGCTGTTTCGAGTCTGCAGCGGCCTTGCTACTCAAACGACGCTGGCTCCAGGTCTTGAGGTGACCCACCGTGAAATCCTCTGCAAACGCATCTGGCGAGCTGAAATGAAAGTGCGCAGCCCAGAGGTTCCGCTTGCTCGGTAGACGAACGATCCGGTATTCGTCAAAAGCGCTGCCATCCTGCATGGTGCGCCGTTCCACATATTCGACCTGTATCAGGTGCTTTCCGTGGAGATACTGCAAACCTTCGGCCGACGGATACTTGGTGTCGGTATAGAGCCTGGTCATCTGAAATGTTTTATCCGCCTCCAACTTGTCCAGATCCACTTCCAGCGTCCTGATCAGCTTGTCGTTTCCTCCGGCATCACGCACCACACTGAGTGCCTGATTCAGCTTTTCCAGATGCTGATCGAACAACTGCTTGAGCAACGCCCCTTTGATGTCGTGCTTGACATAGTCCTTGGCCTGCTCCCTGACTGCATCGCTCTCGTCCAGAAGCGCCTGTACCCACATGGGCAGGTCAGTTGGAGCAGCTTCGTCCGCCAATGAAGGGCGCTTGCTTTCACGCTGTCGCCATTCCCCATCCACCAGGTCGAAGGTTGCCAGTACTTCTTCACTGAACGTCTCCCGCACTTCAACGATCTGGCTTTCGTCTATCGTCCTTTCCACCCCGATCATCAACTGCCCAGCAAGGTTGCGCACCACTCGCTGCTCTTCGGTAGACACCTTGTAGGGTCTGCGCTTTTGCGCGACCGTTCCACCCTCCTGCTCCGAGATCGCGGCAACCAGCCGCTGTCCTGCATCTTCCTTCAGTTGCTTTACATGGTTGCGATACCGCTCGAGCATCACGGGTTCGATCAGTTCGCCACCTTCACGGAGAATGCGGGCACTGTTGAGTAATGCGGCAGAGTACTCATCCCATGCCTCTTGCAGGATCACGATGCGGTCGTCTGCCGACAGATTGGCGAAGTCAAGCTCCCCATGAGTCTCTGCGGCATTGCGCAAGGCCATGCTGACCAGTTCGTCCCGGTAGCGGGCGACTGTCTGGAGGCCGCCGGGAGCATTGAGGTGCAAGGCCAGGTCTGCCAGGTTCTGCACCTGATGGAAGCGCATCTGCACGGTCGAAAACGGTCTTTCGTCGATCAGATGCCCCACTGTGCGATGGTCACCAGGGGGGTTGGAAGGTATGACAAGCTCAACCGGCGACTCGGCCAGCAAATTGTCCAGGTGCACTCGTATGGCAAGCATGCGGTCCTGATACTCAGCCACATGCTCCAGCTTGATACGAAACGCAGCATATTGTTCGCCGACTTCAGCCAATGGCTTACCATCAATAGCCCGTTGCAGCGCGGCAAGTTGCGGATAGTCCGTCAGGCTCCAGAGCTCGTTGTAAACGAAGACACAATCGCGAATCAGCTCTGTGCGAGCATTCTCTTCATGCTTGGCAACAGGCTTATCCAACCCATCTTTTTGGCGTTGCCCGGCATATTTGGGTTCCGCCATCGTGATCAACAGCTTTAGCTGTTCGTCTTCCTTGCCAATGGCCTCTTCAAGCAGCGAAACGATTTGCTCACGCTGCTGGGCGATACTTTCCCGCGCATCCATCGCTCGTTGTTCATACTGCGCGGTCAGTGACCGGAGAGCTGTCGTATCGGTACCTGCCGAGGCCGAATTCACATCCTCCTGCGCCTTTGCCTTCAACGCGTCCATTTTGACGAGGCTCTGGTGCAAAGCCATCATCTGCTGACTCGCTGCCTGAACCGTCGACTTCAACTTCGGGATTTCCGCATCCAACTGGACGACGCGGTCGTAAAGTTTCTTGAATCGGACCGATACCGAAGTTCTGGGGCTGGGAGCCCCTCCTGCAAGGCGCAATTTCGTATCCACCCGCCAAGCCCCGTCGACAAATGCCAGCCAGGGCCCGTAACCGCCAGTCGCATCGACTACCCGAACTCCCTCAGCCAGCAACTCCACGCTATAGAGGTCACCAGCCATGGCCGCGTAGTAGTTCTTATCGATCTGGTACAGGCCTTCACCATCGCCCGCTGTCAAAGGCTTCAACCCATTGACAGAGACGCTGGAGCGCATGGCTTGCAACCTTTGCCGCTGTTGCGCGGGCAGCCAGTTGAACCCATGCTGGCCGCGCCAGGAAAAGTCCAGCACCTGGCTGCCCAGTTCGCCCAGCGTGCCTTCCGGTTCTTCACGCGCCTCGATAGCTAGTTCGGCAAACGCGCCATTTTGCCGGTCAGGTCCTTCGAACAGTGAAACATCAGGCAGCCGCCTTGTGGGCACTGTCTCCTGCTTCGGTTGATGGGCATGCAGCAGCGTCATCCCGAGGTTGAGCAACAAGTCGGCCACTGCAGCAGACCGATCGAACTCACCACCCTGCTCCAACGCGGTCAAGTCGTTTTGCAGCGAAGCCAGAAACTGTACCAACCAGGCCACAGACGCGACCGGACCGCGTATCGCCTGAGTCACCACATCGAACAACAGCCAGGCGCCTTCGCACAGGAGCTGCCAGCGGCTCTCGGCGTCAGATACCGATTCCAGCCCTGCCAGCTCGACCAGCAGATCTCGATTGGCCTGGTAGATTTTCTCGTCAACCTTGTTGCGCCACAGCTTCAGGTCGAGCATCGCCGGCTCCGGCTTGGCCGGGAGCGTATAAGGGTCGATACCAATACTCACAATGTGCGGCTCGCTGAAACCACCCTCTGCATATACGTCGCGCGCGGTCGGGTCGATCCAGTCAAGAATGCTCTCTTGGAAGAGAGCCGACTCACGAATATGTGCAAGCAAGGCCTCAAGGCTTGCGTACTCGCGAACCGTGTCCTGTCGATATAGCGGGCGGTACACCAGAACCTTTGCCGGCTCGGCGCAGAACAGCAAGTACATGCCGCGCACAGTGTCTTTCTTGCGCGAATGGCGGCTGCGCCTGAAAGCCAAGGGGATCAGTGACATGCGCGGAACCAAGGGGTCCTGATGACCTGCGCAAAAATCGACCACGCACTGTAAACCCACCTCGGAGACTTTAGCGTCGAGCCTGGCCGAAATGGCGCTGGAAAGAAACGCGCTTCGCCACTCCCTGCCCAAAAGCTCGACGCGCTCGGCACGCATGGCCTGATCATCCAACTGTCCGGCAACATAGGCCGGGTAGCGGCCACCAATGTCTACCTGGGTGACCAATCGCTTCGCTGCATCGGCATTCAGCCACTTCGGAAGCTTGATGCTCTTCTGATGGCGGACCTGCTTGATGTACGCGCCCTTGAGCGAAGCAAGGTTACCAATGGCGAATTCGGTAAGCGACTTGGTGCCCACGAACGCCAGTGGCTCGCCACCGCCGGCTCCAGTCGCAGCGCCACCAGGCACACCCCGGGCGATGTACAGGTCAAGAAGCACCTGATCTGGAGAAATTTCGTCCCCGTGCTCGCTTTTTATCTGCTCGGTCAGTTGCTGCGCGGTATACGCCGTCAATGACTGGATGCCGTCCAGCACCGAAACACCTCCGGCATCCAGTTGGTCGAGGGTGAGTTGCAACAACGCGGCGCGACAGGCAAAGCTGTCCTGCGGGGCGCTGGCCCTGAGCCCCGGCGGGGCTACGGTGGCTGGCGTGTCGTCTTCGTAGCGCACGAACCAGGCCGCCGGGTCGCTCAGCTCGGCAAAACGTTGCTCCAGCGAAGCCACATCCGCCAAGCCACTGAAGCGCATCTGGTCGAAAGCCAGGAACATGGACTCAAGCAACAGCGAAACCTGTTGGGCAAAGACGTTGCCCTCGACCGGCTGACGCGTCCACGACAGGCTTTGGAAGCTGTAGTGCCGCGCCAGTTCGTTGCGCAGCGCGTTACCGAAATCGATCAACGAGGCGAAGCTGCGCGTGATACCGGACGGGGCGCACCAGAGCACCACTTGCCGCTCATCGTAATCGCCAGTGACCAGCAGGTGACTGAGCATCTGGTCGTATTGAATCGACCCACAAGTCAGGCTGGCTTTGACGAAATAGACCGAGGGCTGGGCAGCGCCACCGCGGATCAACCCGCGGATGCAGGCCTGCTCCTGAACATCCAGCCCTTGCAGTGGCAGGCCGCGCAAAAGCGTAGTCTTGAGCAGTAATTGCAGCCACTGGTCACGGCTCACTCCCGCACTGCCCTTGTCACTCCAGTACTTGAGCTGTGCCTCGCAGAACAGCCGTGGCAACCGTTGCACCAGTTCGTCGAGTGCATCGGACAGGCCGCTCAGTTGACGGGTGTCGAACGCGCTGTCCGAGCCAGGAAAACGGTATGAGGAGGTCAATGCAAGATTGTGATGCCGCTCACCGACAGGCTCGATGTCCAGCGGCTGTGCTTCGAGCAATGCCTGGAGCACACGGTCGACCAGCGGTTGCGTGGTCCAGTAAGGCGTGCTGGGGTCGGGACTATCCAGCATGAGAGGGTCGGCGTTGGACAACGCCGGCTTCACAAAGGCAAGCCAGGACAGCTTCTCCTGCAGCACGGTCCACAGCTGCTCGCTGGTCACCTGCCGCAATGTTGGCCGATCACTGAACTGACTGGCTGCAGCGTACTGAAAATCGAATGTGGGAATAACGGAACGTTTCATGAAGCATGCCTCCGGAAGAAAACCGGCAGGCTGAAGCAAACTTGTCCGTTACCCGGGCTAATTATTGCTTGCCCATGAAAAAGGCCCTGCGTCCTGCAGGGCCTCCTCACCGCTCAAGAATCAGCTGTACACACGCCCCAGCAACTGGCGGTGGCTTTCGAACTGGTCCAGCACATCACGCACGATCTGCTCCGGCGCAAAGCCCATCAGGTCGTACTCCTGGCTGCCATCGTGCAGGTATACCTCGGCGCGGTAGAAGCGCTGGCGCACCTCCGGCTCACCTTCCACCGGCGCTTCGCTCGGCGCGGCCAGGTAGCCATCCAGGCTCACTTCATAGACGAACGGGTTGCCCTCTTCCATCATCACCCGCAGGCCCATCATGTTGCGCGACTGGCCAACCCGGGTTTCCACCTCGAAGCCCAGGGTCTGCAACTGCGCGGCAGCTTCTTTCAGCGCCGGGCTGACCTGCTTGTCCATGAAGCGCTGTACAACGGCCTGGGTCGGCTGCAGCTCCAGCTGGGTCAGGCGCTCGCTGAAGCCACGACGGCCACGTGCGGCCAGCTCGGCACGCTCCTGCTCCACCGCCACGTCCTGCTTCATGGCCTTGTACAGGCCGAACATGAACAGCACCAGCACCACCGAGAACGGCAGACCCGCCAGCACCACCATGGTCTGCATGGCTTCGAAGTTACCGGCGAACAGTAGGCCGATGGTGACCAGGGTGATGAC
Organism: Pseudomonas sp. ABFPK; assembly: GCF_001586765.1. Taxonomy (NCBI): domain Bacteria; kingdom Pseudomonadati; phylum Pseudomonadota; class Gammaproteobacteria; order Pseudomonadales; family Pseudomonadaceae; genus Pseudomonas; species Pseudomonas sp. ABFPK. The sequence goes on from NZ_LQXW01000003.1 coordinate 171,427, forward strand.
CACCGACCAGAACACCACCATCCAGTGCGGGGCGTCTTCGTCGACCTTGCCACCTTTGCACGACAGGTTGGCCATCATCACCGCGCCGGAGTCGGCCGGGGTGAGGAACAGCACGAAGCCGACGAACACCGCTACACCGATCACGATCTTGGCCGCCGGGAAGTATTCCAGCAGCTGGTAGATCGACATCGACGGCTGTTCAAGGGCGGTCTTGCCCAGTTCCACGGCGCCTTGGTTGATCACCAGGTCCAGCGCGGTGTTGCCGAAGATCGACAGCCAGGCCAGGGTGAAGCCCAGCGGGATCAGCAACACGCCGCTGACCAGCTGGCGCACGGTGCGACCCTTGGAGATACGGGCAATGAACATGCCGACGAACGGGCCCCAGGAAATCCACCAGGCCCAGTAGAACACGGTCCACAGGCCCAGCCAGCGTTCGGACTTGCCAGCTTCGCCTTCATATACGTAGAGGTCGAAGGTTTTCAGCACGATGCCGTTGAGGTAGTCACCGATGTTCTGCACGAAGCCGTTAAGCAAGTGCAGGGTTTCGCCGCCCAGCAGGACGAAGATCAGCAGGCCGCTGAACAGCACGATGTTGAGGTTGGACAGGCGGCGAATGCCGTTTTCCACACCCGAGACCGCCGCCACGGTGGCGACGCCGGCCATGACCAGGATAACCACCAGCAGGTTGGTCTTGCTGTGGTCCATGCCGAACAGGTATTCCAGCCCGGAGGCCACCTGCATCGAGCCGATGCCCAGGTTGGTCACCAGGCCCAGCAGGGTTACGAACATGCCGAAGATGTCCACGGCATTGCCCGCAGCACCCTTGACCCAACGTTCACCGACCAGCGGGTACAGCGCCGAGCGCAGGGCCAGTGGCTGATTGTGGCGGTAGGCGAAGTAACCCACGGCCAGGCCGACCAGGGCGTAGATCGCCCAGCCGTGCAAACCCCAGTGCAGGAAGGTCAGCTGCAGGCCCTGACGCGCTGCGTCGAGGCTGGCAGAAGTGCCTTCCGGTGGGTTGAAGTAGTGGTCCAGCGGCTCGGAGGCGCCGAAGTACAACAGCGAAATGCCGATACCGGAGGAGAACAGCATGCCGGCCCAGGCGCCATAGCTGAAGTCGGGCTGGTCATCCTTGCCGCCAAGCTTGAGCTTGCCGTAGTCGGAGAAGGCCAGGTAGATGACGAACAGCAGGTAACCGCCGATTACCAGCATGTAATACCAGCCGAAGGTGCGCGTCAGCCATTTCTGGGCTACGCCCAGCACTTGGCCGGCGGTTTCGGGTACAGCGATAAGCAAGGCAGTCAAAACGAGAATCATCAGCGCGGAGGTGAAGAACACCACGCGGTTGACCCGTACCCTCTCGGCCGGAGGGTTGGTAAGTGAGGCAGAACTCATTGCACGAATGCTCCGGGCAGTGCGGCTGTGGAGGCTAATCAGTCTTTCCCGAGCAATTGGTGGAATATCCCCACTGCATCAGGTGTTATAAAAGCACCCTTGGAAACCGTGATCCCGAATCGATACGTTGCAAAAAACAGACAGGTGGCCCGCTGCAAATGCCACGCCTCAGCTGAGGTGCGCGCATTCGTCACAGATCACCCCGCCCGCTCCAAGGGCCCGCCGCAGGGTCCATGACCGCACGGCAGAATCTGCATTTCGCATCGCTCATGCCCGTCAACGCCTTGTATTCAGGGGGTTACGCGATTTCCTGGGGTGTCAATCCGTGCCTTCTCGACCGCCTTAAAAACTGTCAATGGCACAAATTGTCGCAGAGCTTATTCTTTATTGATTGAACGTTCAATCAAAACAAAATAGACTGGCCTTCGCCGAGTCAGCCGCCCGTCGTCTGCTCGCAGGCCTGAGGAGAACGCAAGATGCCCAAGGTCGGTATGCAACCCATCCGCCGCCAGCAGTTGATCGAAGCCACGTTACAGGCGGTCGATCAGGTCGGACTGGGTGACGCCAGCATTGCGCTGATTGCCCGTTTGGCCGGTGTGTCGAACGGCATCATCAGTCACTACTTTCGGGACAAGAACGGCCTGATAGCAGCGACGATGGGTTACATCATGAACATGCTCAACGAAGGTGTCAGAGCACGTCGCCAGGCCCTGACGGACGACAGCCCGCGCGCCCACCTGAAAGTGATCATCGAGGGCAACTTCGATGCCAGCCAGGTAAACGGCCCGGCGATGAAAACCTGGTTGGCCTTCTGGGCTTCCAGCATGCACCAGCCCGATTTGCACAGGTTGCAGCGGATCAACGACCACCGCTTGTATTCCAACCTGTGCTGCCAGTTCCGCCGCGCCCTGCCGCTCTACCATGCGCGCAAGGCAGCCCGCGGCCTGGCAGCTTTGATCGACGGCTTGTGGCTGCGTGGCGCCCTGTCGGGTGATGCATTCGACACCGACCAGGCGATACGGATTGCTTACGAATACATGGATCTACAACTGGCTAAACAGCACACCCTGGGTACAAACGACCAGGCCGCTGAACAACCGCGCACGGCCCTTGCCAACCCAGCAGGAGCGTGACGCGCAAGCCAAACCACACACTGCACTTGCGAGGACACTATGGCCCGTTTCGGAACGCAAAAACTCTACATTGATGGCGCTTACGTCGACGCTGGCAGCGATGCCACCTTCGAAGCCATCAACCCGGCTACCGGCGAAGTCCTCGCCCACGTGCAACGTGCCACCGAGGCTGACGTCGAGAAAGCCGTCGAAAGCGCCGAGCGTGGCCAGAAAGTCTGGGCCGCGATGACCGCCATGCAGCGTTCGCGCATCCTGCGCCGCGCCGTCGAGATCCTGCGCGAGCGCAACGACGAGCTGGCCATGCTGGAAACTCTGGACACCGGCAAGTCGTACTCGGAAACCCGCTACGTCGACATCGTCACCGGCGCCGACGTGCTGGAGTACTACGCAGGCCTGGTTCCGGCCATCGAAGGCGAGCAGATCCCGCTGCGTGAATCGTCCTTCGTCTACACCCGCCGCGAGCCGCTGGGCGTGACCGCCGGTATCGGCGCCTGGAACTACCCGATCCAGATCGCCCTGTGGAAATCTGCTCCGGCCCTGGCCGCCGGCAACGCGATGATCTTCAAGCCGTCGGAAGTCACCTCGCTGACCACCCTTAAACTGGCCGAGATCTACACCGAAGCCGGTTTGCCGAACGGCGTGTTCAACGTCCTGACCGGCAGCGGCCGCGAAGTCGGCACCTGGCTGACCGAACACCCACGCATCGAAAAAGTCTCCTTCACCGGCGGCACCACCACCGGCAAGAAGGTCATGGCCAGCGCCTCGAGCTCGTCGCTCAAGGAAGTCACCATGGAGCTGGGCGGCAAGTCGCCACTGATCATCTGCGCCGACGCCGACCTGGACAAGGCCGCCGACATCGCCATGATGGCCAACTTCTACAGCTCGGGCCAGGTGTGCACCAACGGCACCCGCGTGTTCATCCCGGCTGAAATGAAAGCTGCCTTCGAGGCCAAGATCGTCGAGCGCGTTGCCCGCATCCGCGCTGGCAACCCGGAAGACGAAAACACCAACTTCGGCCCGCTGGTCAGCTTCCAGCACATGGAAAGCGTGCTTGGCTACATCGCCAAGGGCAAGGAAGAAGGTGCACGCGTGCTGTGCGGTGGCGAGCGTCTGACCGCCGGTGATTTCGCCAAGGGTGCATTCGTGGCCCCGACCGTGTTCACCGACTGCACCGACGACATGACCATCGTCAAGGAAGAGATCTTCGGCCCGGTGATGAGCATCCTCACCTACGAAACCGAAGAAGAAGTCATCCGTCGCGCCAACGACACCGAGTACGGCCTGGCCGCCGGTGTCTGCACCAACGACATCACCCGCGCTCACCGCATCATCCACAAGCTGGAAGCCGGTATCTGCTGGATCAACGCCTGGGGCGAATCGCCGGCCGAAATGCCGGTCGGTGGCTACAAGCAGTCGGGCGTCGGCCGTGAGAACGGCGTCAGCTCGCTGGCTCAATACACCCGCATCAAGTCGGTCCAGGTCGAGCTGGGCGGCTACAACTCGGTCTTCTAAGGCCCTGTCCAGCCACGCCCGTGCCTCAGCGCACGGGCGTTCCTGCTCCCTGAACACCGCCAACACGAGGGTACTTTCATGTCCCAAGAATTCGATTACATCATCGTCGGTGCCGGTTCGGCCGGTAACACCCTGGCGACCCGCCTGACCGAAGACGCAGGCGTCACCGTATTGCTGCTGGAAGCCGGTGGCCCCGACTACCGCTTCGACTTCCGCACCCAGATGCCAGCAGCCCTGGCCTTCCCGCTGCAGGGCCGCCGCTACAACTGGGCCTACGAGACCGATCCGGAGCCGTACATGGACGGCCGCCGCATGGAATGTGGTCGCGGCAAAGGCCTGGGTGGCTCGTCGCTGATCAACGGCATGTGCTACATCCGCGGTAATGCCCTGGACTTCGATGGCTGGGCAGAACTGCCAGGCCTGGAAGACTGGACCTATCTGGACTGCCTGCCGTACTTCCGCAAGGCCGAAACCCGCGACATCGGCCCGAACGACTACCACGGTGGCGAAGGCCCGGTCAGCGTGACCACGCCGAAAGCCGGCAACAACCCGCTGTTCCACGCCATGGTCGAAGCCGGCGTGCAGGCCGGTTACCCGCGCACCGAAGACCTGAATGGCTACCAGCAGGAAGGCTTCGGCCCGATGGACCGTACGGTGACCAAGAACGGCCGCCGCTCCAGCACCGCCCGCGGCTATCTGGACCAGGCCAAGAAGCGCCCGAACCTGACCATCGTCACCCACGCCCTGACTGACCGCGTGCTGTTCGACGGCAAGCGCGCCATCGGCGTGACCTACCTGGTCGGTGACAGCGAAGAGCGCGTTGAAGCCCGTGCCCGCAAGGAAGTCATCGTCAGCTCCGGCGCCATCGCTTCGCCGCAGCTGTTGCAGCGCTCCGGCGTTGGCCCGCGCGCCCTGCTGGAAAGCCTCGACATCCCGGTGGTGCACGATCTGCCAGGCGTTGGCGAAAACCTGCAGGACCACCTGGAGCTGTACCTGCAGTACGCCTGCACCCAGCCGGTGTCGCTGTACCCGTCGTTGCTGTGGTGGAACCAGCCGGCCATCGGTGCCGAGTGGATGTTCAACGGCACCGGCATCGGCGCCAGCAACCAGTTCGAGGCCGGTGGTTTCATTCGTACCCGCCCTGAATTCAAATGGCCGAACATTCAATACCACTTCCTGCCAGTGGCCATTAACTACAACGGCTCCAATGGCGTGAAGGAACACGGCTTCCAGGCACACATGGGTTCCATGCGCTCGCCTGCCCGCGGCCGCATCCAGGCCAAGTCGAAGGACCCGCGCCAACACCCGAGCATTCTGTTCAACTACATGTCCACCGAGCAGGACTGGCAGGAATTCCGTGACGGCATCCGCCTGACCCGTGAAATCATGGCCCAGCCGGCACTGGACCCGTACCGTGGCCGTGAGATCAGCCCCGGCGCGCACGTGCAGACCGATGAAGAGCTGGACAAGTTCATCCGCGAGCACGCCGAAACCGCCTTCCACCCGTCCTGCTCGTGCAAGATGGGCACCGACGACATGGCGGTGGTCGACGGCGAAGGCCGCGTGCATGGCATGAAGGGCCTGCGTGTGGTCGATGCGTCGATCATGCCGCTGATCATCACCGGCAACCTCAACGCCACCACGATCATGATCGCCGAGAAAATCTCGGACAAGATCCGTGGCCGCAAGCCGCTGCCGCGCAGCACTGCCAAGTACTACGTGGCGGGCGATGCACCGGTGAAGGGCAAGCCGATGCGCGAGGTCAAGCAGGCGTAAGCCCGCACCGGCCTCTTCGCGGCTAAAGCCGCTCCCACAGGGCTCACACAGGTTTTGAAAACTGTGCAGTACCTGTGGGAGCGGGTTCACCCGCGAAAGGGCCCGCCCAGGCAACACCCGAAAAGGCACCCACCGCGGTGCCTTTTTTTCATCTGCAGAAACGCTTTACAGCCTGCCAATTCATCAGGTTAGAATCATTTGGCACGCGACCTGCTAGCGTCATGCTATCAAGTCCCCTCCCCCGCGGTCCCCGGAGTACCTGCCTTTGGATGCAAGCACCATCAACAGCCTGTTCCTGATCGGCGCATTGCTGGTGGGCGCAAGTATCCTGGTCAGTTCGCTGTCGTCGCGCCTGGGCATCCCTATCCTGGTCATCATCCTTGCGGTCGGCATGATCGCCGGCGTCGATGGTGGCGGCATCATCTTCAACAACTATCCGACCGCCTACCTGGTGGGCAACCTGGCGCTGGCCGTGATCCTGCTCGACGGTGGCCTGCGCACACGGGTGGCGAGCTTCCGCGTGGCGCTGTGGCCGGCGCTGTCGCTGGCCACCATCGGCGTAATGATCACCACCGCCCTCACGGGCCTGGTCGCCGCCTGGCTGTTCGACCTGAGCCTGATCCAGGGTCTGCTGATCGGCGCCATCGTCGGCTCCACCGACGCCGCAGCGGTGTTCTCGCTGCTCGGCGGCAAAGGCCTGAATGAGCGTGTTACCGCCACCCTGGAGATCGAGTCGGGCAGCAACGACCCGATGGCAGTTTTCCTTACCGTCACCCTGATCGACATGATCGCCAGCGGCCAGACCGGTCTGCACTGGAGCCTGCTCACCCACCTGCTGCGCGAATTCGGCATCGGCGGGCTGGTGGGCCTGGGCGGCGGCTGGCTGATGCTGCAACTGGTCAACCGCATCAAGCTGGCTGGCGGCCTGTACCCCATCCTGGTGATCGCCGGCGGCCTGGTGGTGTTCTCGCTGACCAACGCCCTGCACGGCAGCGGATTCCTTGCCGTGTACCTGTGCGGCCTGGTGCTGGGCAACAAGCCCATCCGCAGCCGCCACGGCATCCTGCACATGCTCGACGGCATGGCATGGCTGGCGCAGATCGGCATGTTCCTGGTGCTGGGGCTGCTGGTCACGCCCCACGACCTGCTGCCCATCGCCCTGCCGGCGCTGGGCCTGGCGCTGTGGATGATCCTGGTGGCGCGCCCGCTGTCGGTGGTCGCCAGCCTGTTGCCGTTCAAGGCCTTCCACGGCCGTGAAAAAGCCTTCATTTCCTGGGTCGGCCTGCGCGGTGCGGTTCCGATCATCCTCGCGGTGTTCCCGCTGATGGCCGGCCTGCCGGACGCCCAGCTGTTCTTCAACCTGGCCTTCTTCATCGTGCTGGTGTCGCTGCTGGTGCAAGGCACCAGCCTGCCGTGGATGGCCAAGCTGCTGAAAGTGACGGTACCGCCAGACCCGGCGCCGATCTCCCGTTCGGCGCTGGAAGTGCACATCACCAGCGAGTGGGAAATGTTCGTCTACCGCCTGGGTGCCGAAAAATGGTGCATCGGCGCCGCCCTGCGCGAGCTGAAGATGCCCGAAGGCACGCGAATCGCCGCGCTGTTCCGGGGCGAGCAACTGCTGCACCCGTCCGGCAGTACGGTACTGGAAGTAGGCGACATGCTCTGCGTGATCGGCCACGAGCACAACCTGCCGGCCCTGGGCAAACTGTTCAGCCAGGCGCCACAACGTGGCCTCGACCTGCGTTTCTTCGGCGACTTCGTGCTCGAAGGCGATGCCGAACTGGGTGCGGTGGCAGCGTTGTACGGTCTGAAACTCGACGGCCTGGACGCGAAAATGCCACTGGCCCAGTTCATCCGACAAAAGGTCGGAGGCGCTCCAGTAGTAGGTGACCAGGTCGAATGGCATGGCACGATCTGGACCGTGGCCACCATGGACGGGAACAAGATTCAGAAAGTAGGCGTCAGATTCCCCGAAGGAACGCGACCCGGACCAGGATTGTTCCTCTAAACTTCGTTTCTGCCGGATCCACAAGTAGTCTGCCTATGTCCCTGCGCGTGTACCTCCGCACAGCCCTGTTCGGGCTGTGCCTGTCTCTCTCGTTCGCCGCTGGCGCGGCCGAGCTTCCCACCACGACCAGCATCCAGAGCAGCCTGAACAAGATTTCCCAGCCCAAGGGTGCCGAGGCCGACCCCAAGGCTGCGCAACAGACACCGGAGCAGAAGGCCCAGCAACAGGTGCTGGAACAGACCCTGGCACTGCTGCTCAGCAAGGAAGACAGCGAAAAGAAGCTTGAGGCACTCAAGCAGCAATTGGCTGGCGCGCCCAAGGAAACCGCCGACAGCCAGCGCGAGCTGATCAAGCTCAAGGCCAGCAAGCCCCTGCCGGTGGCCCAACGCTACGCCACCCTGAACGTGCCACAGCTGGAGCAGATGCTCAGCGAGCGCAGTACGCAACAAGGCGAACTGCAAAAGGCACTGTCGGATGCCAACAGCCTGATCATCAACTCGCAGACCCGCCCAGAGCGGGCTCAGGCAGAAATCAGCAACAACCAGACACGTACCCAGCAGATCAACCTCAGCCTCAAGAGCGGCAAGGAGAACGGCAAGCCACTCAACAGCGACCAACGCAACAAGCTCAATGCCGAGCTGGCGTCGCTCAATGCCCTGACCTCGTTGCGCCGCCAGGAACTGGCCGGCAACGGCCTGCTGCAGGACCTGGGCAATGCCCGTCACGACCTGCTGATCGAGCGCGCCACACGAATGGAGCAGGAAATCCAGGACCTGCAATCGCTGATCAACGAAAAGCGCCTGGCCCAGTCGCAGCAGGCGGTCACCCAGCAATCGATCGAAGCGCAGAAAGCCGGCGGCAGCACCCTGCTGGCCAACGAAAGCGCTGCCAACCTGAAACTGTCCGACTACCTGCTCAAGAGCACCGACCGCCTCAACGAGCTGACCCAGCAGAACCTGCGCAGCAAGCAGCAGCTAGACAGCCTGACCCAGGCCGACCAGGCCCTCGACGAACAGATCAGCGTGCTCAAGGGCAGCCTGCTGCTGTCCAAGATCCTCTACAAGCAGAAACAGGCCCTGCCGCACCTGAAAGTGGACCGCGACCTGGCTGACCAGATCGCCGATATCCGTCTTTACCAGTTCGAAGTGAACCAGCAACGCGAGCAGATGAGCAGCCCCGCCGCGTACGTCGACAACCTGCTGCTCGGCCAGCCGCAGGAGCAGGTTACCCCTCAGCTGCGCAAGGCGCTGCTGGAGGTGATGATTACCCGCGTCGACCTGCTCGAACGCCTCAGCCGGGAGCTGTCGGCACTGCTCAACGAATCGATCACCTTGCAGCTCAACCAGAAGCAGCTGCTCGGCACCGCCCAGGGCTTGCGCACCACGCTCGAAGAGCAGATGTTCTGGATTCCCAGCAACAAGCCACTGGACTGGGAATGGCTGAGCCTGGTGCCGGCACGCTTTGCCGACCAGGTAGCCAGCCTGCCCTGGGGTTCGGGCCTCAAGGAACTGGCCGATGGGCTGGGCCAGCGCCCGCTGCTGTTCCTGCCCTTGCTGCTGGTGATCGGCGGCCTGCTGTGGCGGCGCAAATACCTGTACCAACGGCTGGGCAAGGTGCACCAGGACATCGGCCACTTCCGCCGTGACAGCCAGTGGCACACGCCCCAGGCGATCTTCATCAACATCCTGCTGGCAATGCCGGTCAGCCTGGGCCTGGCCCTGTGCAGCTACGCCCTGCAGATCGACGCCCGCGGGCAGAATGCCAACCTCGGCGCCGCCCTCTGGCAACTGGCCCAGGCCTGGCTGGTGTTCTACACCGCCTACCGCATCCTCGCCCCGGGCGGCGTGGCGGAAATCCACTTCCGCTGGCACAAGCCGCAGGTCGAGTTCCTGCGCGGCTGGGTGCGGCGCCTGGGCACCGTGGTACTGGCACTGGTCGGTGTGGTGGCGGTGGCCGAACATCAGCCTTCGGCGCTGGCCGATGATGTGCTGGGTATCGGCGTGGTACTGACCTGCTACGCACTGATGGCCTGGCTGCTCAGCCGCCTGCTGCTCAGCAGCCCGGCACACCGCGACACCTCGCTGTTCCGCAAGGCCGTTGGCGTGGCCTTCACCGCCCTGCCCATCGCCCTGTTCGTGGCCGTGTGCTTCGGCTACTACTACACCGCGCTGAAACTTACCGACCGGCTGATCTACACCCTGTACCTGCTGCTGTTCTGGCTGGTGATCGAAGCCGCGTTCGTGCGTGGCCTGTCGGTGGCGGCACGGCGCCTGGCCTACCAGCGCGCGCTGAGCAAGCGGGCGGCGGCCAAGGAAGGGCTGGATGGCGAAGTCATCACAGAAGAACCAACGCTGGATATCGAACAGGTCAACCAGCAGTCGCTGCGCCTGATCCGCCTGGCCCTGCTCGGCGGCTTCATCGCCGGCCTGTACTGGGTGTGGTCGGACCTGATCTCGGTGTTCGCCTACCTCAACAATTTCACCCTGTACGAGTACTCCAGCGGCACCGGTGCCACCGCCAGCATGGTGCCGATCAGCCTGGGCGACTTCCTCGGTGCGCTGGTCATCATCGGCATCACCTTCGCCCTCGCACGGAACTTGCCCGGCCTGCTCGAAGTCCTGGTGCTGTCGCGGCTCAACCTGGCCCAGGGCAGTGCGTATGCCACTACTACCTTGCTGTCCTATGTCATCGTCGGCGTCGGTATCGTCAGCACCCTGTCGACCCTCGGGGTCAGCTGGGACAAGCTGCAATGGCTGGTGGCCGCGCTGTCGGTGGGCCTGGGCTTCGGCATGCAGGAAATCTTCGCCAACTTCATCTCCGGCATCATGATCCTGTTCGAGCGCCCGGTACGGATTGGCGACACCATCACCATCGGCAACCTGTCGGGCACGGTGAGCAAAATCCGCATCCGCGCCACCACGATTACCGACTTCGACCGCAAGGACATCATCGTCCCCAACAAGACCTTCATCACCGGTCAGCTGATCAACTGGTCGCTGACCGACACCGTCACCCGGGTAACGCTGAAGCTGGGCATCGACTATGGCTCGGACCTGGACCTGGTGCGCGACCTGCTGCTCAAGGGCGCCCACGCAAACCCACGCGTGCTCAAGGACCCGGAGCCGATCGTGTACTTCCTCAACTTCGGCGAGAGCTCGCTGGACCACGAGCTGCGCATGCATGTACGCGACCTGGGCGACCGCAACCCGACGCTGGACGAGATCAACCGCTACATCAACCGCGAGTTCAAGGCACACAACATCAAGATCTCGGTGCGCCAGGTCGAGGTGTTTCTGATGGATCCGAAGGGCGGCAAACAGCAGCTGATTCCGGTGGAGCAGCCGAAACCGGATGGCACTGCTTCGGCCTGAGTGGGCTCTAATACTTTATTCTGTGCAGAATCCCTGCGAGGGCTTCGCCCTCGTTCGCGGGCGCGCCCGCTCCCACAAGGGCCGCGCCGCTCTGAGGCACTGCGCAATACCTGTGGGAGCGGGCTTGCCCGCGAAGGGCCGCAAAGCGGCCCCAGCCCATCAATTTCTGGAGCCGGCCCCGTGAAAGCCCTCGACCAACTCACCTTCGACAATCGCTTCGCCCGCCTGGGCGACGCGTTCTCCACCCAGGTCCTGCCCGAACCCATCGCAGACCCACGCCTGGTGGTAGCGAGCGAGTCGGCCATGGCGCTGCTCGACCTCGACCCGGCCCAGGTAGAGCTGCCGGTTTTCGCCGAGCTGTTCAGCGGCCACAAGCTATGGGAAGAGGCCGACCCGAGGGCGATGGTCTATTCCGGCCATCAGTTCGGCTCCTACAACCCGCGCCTGGGTGATGGCCGCGGCCTGCTGCTGGCCGAAGTGCTGAATGACCAGGGCGAGCACTGGGACCTGCACCTCAAGGGTGCCGGACAGACGCCCTACTCGCGCATGGGCGACGGTCGCGCCGTGCTGCGTTCCTCGATCCGCGAGTTCCTCGCCTCCGAGGCCCTGCACGCCCTGGGCATTCCCAGCAGCCGGGCACTGTGCGTGATCGGCTCGAGCACCCCGGTGTGGCGCGAAACCCGCGAAAGCGCGGCCATGCTCACCCGCCTGGCGCAGAGCCATGTGCGTTTCGGGCATTTCGAATACTTCTACTACACCAGGCAGCCAGAACAGCAGCGCGTGCTCATCGACCACGTGCTGGAGCAGCACTACCCCGAATGCCGCGATGCCGAGCAGCCGTACCTGGCCATGTTCCGCACCATCGTCGAGCGCAATGCCGAGCTGATCGCCCGTTGGCAGGCCTATGGTTTCTGCCACGGGGTGATGAACACCGACAACATGTCGATCCTCGGCATCACCTTCGACTTCGGCCCGTACGCCTTCCTCGACGACTTCGACGCCAACTTCATCTGCAACCACTCCGACGACCGTGGCCGCTACAGCTACGCCAACCAGGTACCGATCGCCCACTGGAACCTCAGTGCGCTGGCCCAGGCGCTGACCACGGTGATCGAAGTCGAACCGCTCAAGGAGGCGCTGGGCCTGTTCCTGCCGCTGTACCAGGCACACTACCTGGACCTGATGCGCCGGCGCCTGGGCCTGACCACCGCGGAAGAGGACGACATGGCGTTGGTCGAGCGCCTGTTGCAGCGCATGCAGAGCGGTGGTGTGGACTACAACCTGTTCTTCCGCAAGCTGGGCGATCAGCCCGTGGCCGAGGCGCTGAAGGTGGTGCGTGACGACTTCATCGACCTGGCCGGTTTCGATGCCTGGGGGGCGGACTACCTGGCCCGCTGCGAGCGCGAAGCGGATAATGCCGAAGGGCGGCGTGCGCGCATGCATGCGGTGAACCCGCTGTACGTGCTGCGCAACTACCTGGCACAGAAAGCCATCGAAGCGGCCGAAGCGGGGGATTACAGTGAAGTGCGACGGCTGCATGAGGTGCTGAGCCGCCCGTTCGAGGAGCAGGCCGGGATGCAGGGCTATGCCGAGCGACCGCCGGAATGGGGCAAGCACCTGGAAATCAGCTGCTCCTCCTGACCAACTCCGAACCCTGTGGGAGCGGGTTCACCCGCGAAGAATGCGACGCGCTAGATGGCACCGGCTACGCCGGTGTTCGCGGGTAAACCCGCTCCCACAGGTACGGCGCTCAACCCAAGGCTTGCGCCGTACCTGTGGGAGCTGGTTTGCCGGCGATAGGGCCCGAACAAACAACACAAGGAAACGACATGTCCGACCCACTGGTAATCCCCTGCCCCCACTGTAACGGCCTCAACCGCCTGCCCGCCGAGCGCCTGGGCGACGCGCCGAAATGCGGCCGCTGCAAACAGGACGTGCTGCTGAGCACCCCCTTCGAACTCACCGAAGCCAGCTACGCCAGCCAGATCAAAGGCGACCTGCCAATGCTGGTCGACATCTGGGCCGACTGGTGCGGCCCGTGCAAATCCTTCGCCCCCACCTTCGAACAGGCCGCCCGGCAACTGGCCGGCCGCTGCCGCCTGGCCAAGCTCGACAGCGAAGCCAACCGCAACCTGGCCGGGCAACTGGGCATCCGCTCTATCCCCAGCCTGCGGCTGTTCAAGAATGGCCGTGAAGTCAGCCGTCAGGCCGGGGCGTTTCCACTCCAGTCGTTGCTGGAGTGGTTGCGTAGCCAGGGGGTCTAAGCGTTCTCTTCGAGCAGCGAATGCAACTCGACAAACTGCTGGGTCAGCTTGTGCCTGGGCTCGAGGTGAATCAGCGGAAGGCTGGCATGGTGCGACTCACGCATCTTCACCGAGCTGCCCAGGTACACCGGTAGCACCGGGAGCCCTTCGGCCAGCAGCTCGTCGAGCATCTGCTGTGGCAGGCTGGCGCGGGACTGGAACTGGTTGACCACGATGCCTTCGACCATCAGGTCTTCGTTGTGGTCTTCCTTGAGTTCTTCGATCTCGGCCAGCAGGCCATACAGGGCCTGGCGCGAGAAGCTGTCGCAGTCGAAAGGAATCAGCACGCGATCGGCGGCGATCAGTGCGGAAACCGCATAGAAGTTCAGCGCTGGCGGGGTATCGATGTAAATGCGCTCGTAGTCCTCGTCCAGTTCGTCGAGCAACTTACGCAGCTTGTTGATCTTGTGCTTCGCCTCAAGCTTCGGCTGCAGATCGGCCAGCTCGGCCGTGGCGGTGACCACATGCAGGTTGTCGAACGGGGTTTCGTAGATATCGACCTGGTTCTTCTTGCTGAACGGCCCGCTGGACAGGCTTTGCTTGAAGAAGTCGGCGATGCCCATGGGGATATCGTCGCCGGTCAGGCCAGTCAGGTACTGGGTCGAGTTGGCCTGGGCATCCAGGTCGATCAGCAGGGTCCGATAACCTTCGCTGGCGCTCACAGCCGCCAGGTTGCAAGCGATGCTCGACTTGCCCACACCACCTTTCTGATTGAACACCACGCGCCGCATGATTGACCTCCGTGTATCAACGAATGCCCGAGTATGTGGCGCCGCTGCGGCAATGACCAGTGCCATTTGCCCGGAACAACAGCCTTGTGCTGCCTGCCCTGGCCCTATCGCCGCCAAGCCGGCTCCCACACCGACCGCATAAGCCTCAAGCCATGTGCGTCCCTTGTGGGAGCTGGCTTGCCGGCGATGGGGCCCGATCAGGCAACTACACTGCCCCCGCCAACCACCTGCCCCGTGAGCAACTCGGCAAATGCCCGTGCCATCGCCGACCCACCATGCTCGCGCTGCACCAGCCACACCGCCGACATCGCCCCTTCATCCAGCAGCGTGCGATAAACCACCCCCTCGATGCGCATCCGCTGGAACGACGCCGGCAGAACCGACACCCCAAGCCCTGCCGAAACCAACCCGATGATGGTCATCGCTTCCCCCGCCTCCTGGGCAAAATGCGGGCTGAAACCCGCCTGGCGCGCCAGGCTCAGCAACTGTGCATGCAACCCGCTGCCATAGCTGCGCGGGAAGAACACGAACGGCTCATTGGCCAGGGCGGCCATGTGCACGCCATGCTCCGTACCTTCGGCAAGTGGATGCGAGGCGTTGATCACTGCCACCAGCGGCTCGCGAAACAGTTCGGTGGCCATCAGCCCTTCCGGCAGCGGCATCGGCCGCATCAGCCCGACCTCGATGGACTCGTCGAACACCCCTTCCGCCACATCGCGGCTGCTCATTTCCTTGAGGTTCAGGTGCACCGCCGGGAAGCGCTGGCGAAACGCGTGGATGGCCTTGGGGATCTTCGAGGTGAACGGTGCCGAGGAGGTAAAGCCGATCTTCATCTCCCCCAGCTCCCCCAACTGCGCACGCCGGGCGACATCGGCAGCCTTTTCCACCTGCGCCAACACCTGACGGGCCTCCTCGAGGAACAATCGACCCGCCTCGCTCAGCTCCACCCGACGGTTGGTGCGCTCGAACAGCCGGGCACCCAGTTCCTGCTCCAGCGCCTGGATCTGCTGGCTCAAGGGCGGCTGCGAAATACCCAGTTGCTGGGCAGCGCGGCCAAAATGCAGCTCTTCGGCCACGGCGATGAAGTAACGCAAATGGCGCAGTTCCATGATCAGCTCCGAACAGGTCGCAAAACATCTCAAATAGGTCGAACAATATATTGGATCTAATCATTAGCCAGCTATATGCTTTTTTTCATTGCGCCAGAGGTACCCGCCCGTGAAAACTGCTGCAGCTGCCCTTCCCGCCGAGCCAGAACCTGCACCGCTGAACGAAATGTGGATCGAAAAAGGCACCCCCGCCTTCATGAAGACCGTGCTGGCGCTATTCAGCGGCGGCTTCGCCACCTTCGCCCTGCTGTACTGCGTGCAGCCGATGATGCCGTTGCTGTCGAAGGAATTTGCCATCAATGCGGCGCAGAGCAGCCTGGTGCTGTCGGTCTCCACAGCCATGCTGGCGTTCGGCCTGCTGATCACCGGCCCTATCTCTGACCGCATCGGGCGCAAGCCGGTGATGGTGTTTGCCCTGGTCTGCGCCGCCCTTTCCACCCTGGCCAGCGCGGTGATGCCGAGCTGGGAGCTGGTACTGGCGACCCGCGCCCTGGTCGGCCTGTCGCTGAGCGGCCTGGCAGCGGTGGCGATGACCTACCTGAGCGAAGAAATCCACCCGCAGCACATCGGCCTGGCCATGGGCCTGTATATCGGTGGCAACGCCATTGGCGGCATGAGCGGGCGCCTGATCACCGGCGTGCTGATCGATTTCGTCAGCTGGCACACGGCGATGCTGACCATCGGCGGCCTGGCCTTGGTTGCGGCGCTGGTGTTCTGGAGGGTGCTGCCCGAATCGCGCAATTTCCACCCGCAGGCGATGAACCCACGCAGCCTGCTGGATGGCTTCGTCATGCACTTCAGGGATGCCGGCCTGCCCTGGTTGTTCCTCGAAGCCTTCCTGCTGATGGGCGCCTTCGTCACCCTGTTCAACTACATCGGCTACCGCCTGCTGGCCGAGCCCTATCACATGAACCAGGCGCTGGTCGGCTTGCTGTCAGTGGTGTACCTGTCTGGCATCTACAGCTCGGCGCAGGTCGGCGCACTGGCTGACAAACTGGGCCGGCGCAAGGTGTTCTGGGCCAGTATCGTAGTGATGGCGGGCGGTTTGCTGATGACCCTGGCCAGCCCGCTGGTGATGGTGATCGTCGGTATGCTGGTATTCACCTTCGGCTTTTTTGGCGCGCACTCGGTGGCCAGCAGCTGGATCGGCCGCAGGGCTTTGAAGGCCAAGGGACAGGCGTCGTCGTTGTACCTGTTCAGCTATTACGCAGGGTCGAGTGTGGCCGGTACGGCGGGCGGGGTGTTCTGGCACCAGTGGGGCTGGAATGGCATCGGGCTGTTCATTGGCAGCCTGCTGGCGGTGGCGTTGCTGGTGGCGCTGCACCTGAGCAGGCTACCACCGAAAACTGCTTGAGGCCCATTCGCGGGTAAACCCGCTCCCACAGGGACCGCGCTAGAAATAAGGGAAGCGCCGTACCTGTGGGAGCGGGTTCACCCGCGAAGAGGCCAGCGGATCAGTTGATGATCTCGACCATATCCACATCCACCTCCCGGCTCATCAGGTGCTTCTCCACCTCACCGGTCAGCTTGACCTTGGTCTTGTCGTTGAACGGCGTCGGTGGCAGGTCTTCATCATCGATTTCCACGGTGATGGTGCCGGTGTTGTCCTTGAACTCGTACTTGTCGTCGTTGTTGATCTTCTTGGTCACGAAGCCTTGCAGCACCACTGAGGTGTCGTCGGCAGCATCGTTGGCCGCAGCTACGGTGGTGACGGACTGGGCACCGGGGCCGGTATAACCGGCAGCCAAGGCAGCAGTGCTGAACAAGGGGGCGAGGATCAACGCAAGATAACGTGCTTTCATAAGGATCAGGTCCTGTTTCGGTTTCGATGGGACCAGATTAACGACGATCGCTGAATTAAAACTTAATGCAAAAAAAGCCCGGCTCATGGCCGGGCTTTCGTGTTCAGAGATCAATTCACTGATGGTACTGCGCCGACAGCTCATGCACGGCGTTGATGAACACGCCGGCGTGCTCCGGGTCGACTTCCGGTGTGATGCCGTGGCCGAGGTTGAACACATGGCCTGTGCCGTGGCCATAGCTGGCCAGGATGCGCGCCACTTCCTTGCGGATTGCCTCGGGCTTGGCGTACAGCACGGTCGGGTCCATGTTGCCCTGCAGCGCAACCTTGTCACCCACGCGGCGGCGGGCATCGCCGATCTCGCAGGTCCAGTCCAGGCCCAGCGCGTCGGCGCCGGCTTCGGCGATGCTTTCCAGCCACAGGCCGCCGTTCTTGGTGAACAGGATCACCGGCACCTTGCGCCCCTCGTGCTCGCGGATCAGCCCGCTGACGATCTTGCGCATGTAGGCCAGGGAGAACTCCTGGTAAGCCGCCGCCGACAGGTTGCCGCCCCAGGTGTCGAAAATCTGCACGGCCTGGGCACCAGCGAGGATCTGGCCGTTGAGGTAGCTGGTGACCGACTGGGCCAGCTTGTCCAGCAGCAGGTGCAGGGCCTGCGGGTTGTCGTAGGCCATGGCCTTGGTCTTGCGGAAGTCCTTCGACGAGCCGCCTTCGACCATGTAGGTGGCCAGGGTCCACGGGCTGCCGGAGAAGCCGATCAGCGGCACGCGGCCGTTGAGCTCACGGCGGATGGTGCTGACCGCGTCCATCACGTAGCCGAGGTCTTTCTGCGGATCGGGGATTGGCAGCGCCTCGATGTCGGCCGGGGTGCTGACGACTTTCTTGAAGCGCGGGCCTTCGCCGCTTTCGAAGTACAGGCCCAGGCCCATGGCATCGGGGATGGTCAGGATGTCCGAGAACAGGATCGCCGCGTCCAGCGGGTAGCGGTCCAGCGGCTGCAGGGTGACCTCGCAGGCGAACTGCGGGTTCATGCACAGGTTCATGAAGTCACCGGCCTTGGCGCGGCTGGCGCGGTACTCCGGCAGGTAGCGGCCGGCCTGGCGCATCATCCACACCGGGGTGACGTCTACGGGTTGCTTGAGCAGTGCACGCAGGAAACGATCGTTCTTCAGGGCAGTCATGTCGGCATCCGGAAAAATAGTGCGGGCATTTTCTCAGACGCACAAAGAAAAGGCACGGCCGTTTGCCGTGCCTTTTCTCTATGGGTATGTCCTGGATCAATAGATTTTGTATACAAAATTCTAATGATGGGCGCTGCCGATGGCCCTATCGCCGGCAAGCCAGCCCCCACAGGGTGAGTCGCAGCCCTTGTGGGAGATTGCCCAGCCCTTTGGGCTGCGCTGTCGCGCAGAGAACCAATATCGCTCGTCTGACGCGTCCTTTGTAGGAGCAGCCTTGTGCTGCGAAGAGGCCGGTACAGCCAATAGACAGGCTTCGTCAGCCCCGGCCTCTTCGCAGCACAAGGCTGCTCCTACAGGACCTCGCCGAACCAATGAGTCATGTGTTGTTCTATGAGAGCTGGCTTGCCGGCGATGAGGCCAGTACAGGCAGCCTCAGACTTCCAGGTAGTCCAGGATACCTTCAGCAGCAGTACGCCCTTCGAAGATAGCCGTCACCACCAGGTCCGACCCACGCACCATGTCGCCGCCGGCAAACACTTTCGGGTTGCTGGTCTGATGCTTGAACTTGCCCTTCTCCGGCGCAACCACGCGGCCCTGGCTGTCCAGTTGGATGCCATGCTGCTCGAACCAAGGCGCCGGGCTCGGGCGGAAGCCGAAAGCGATGACCACGGCATCGGCCGGCAGAATCTCTTCAGACCCCGGGATCGGCTCCGGGCTGCGGCGGCCACGGGCGTCCGGTTCGCCGAGACGGGTCTCGACCACCTTCACGCCTTCGACCTTGTCCTCGCCGACAATGGCGATAGGCTGGCGGTTGTAGAGGAACTTCACACCCTCTTCCTTGGCATTCTTCACCTCACGACGCGAACCCGGCATGTTGGCCTCGTCACGGCGATAGGCGCAGGTCACCGACTTGGCGCCCTGGCGGATCGAGGTGCGGTTGCAGTCCATCGCGGTGTCACCACCGCCCAGTACCACCACCTTCTTGCCCTGCATGTCGACGAACTCTTCCGGCGACTTCTCGAAGCCCAGGTTGCGGTTGACGTTGGCGATCAGGAAGTCGAGCGCGTCATGCACGCCCGGCAGGTCCTCGCCCGGGAAGCCGCCCTTCATGTAGGTGTAGGTACCCATGCCCATGAATACCGCGTCGTACTCGGCGAGCAGCTGCTCCATGGTCACGTCCTTGCCCACCTCGGTGTTCAGGCGGAACTCGATGCCCATGCCGGTGAACACTTCACGGCGGTTGCTGAGCACGGTCTTTTCCAGTTTGAACTCGGGAATACCGAAGGTCAGCAGGCCGCCGATTTCCGGGTTGCGGTCGAACACCACCGGGGTCACGCCGGCGCGTACCAATACGTCGGCACAGCCCAGGCCGGCCGGGCCGGCACCGATGATGGCAACGCGCTTGCCGGTTGGCTTGACCTTGGACATGTCCGGGCGCCAGCCCATGGCGAAGGCGGTGTCGGTGATGTACTTCTCCACCGAGCCGATGGTCACCGCACCGAAGCCGTCGTTCAGGGTGCAGGCACCCTCGCACAGGCGGTCCTGCGGGCATACGCGGCCGCACACTTCCGGCAGGGTATTGGTCTGATGCGACAGCTCCGCCGCAGCCAGGATGTTGCCTTCGGAAACCAGCTTCAGCCAGTTGGGGATGAAGTTGTGTACCGGGCACTTCCATTCGCAATACGGGTTACCGCAGCCCAGGCAACGGTGCGCCTGCTCCACGGACTGCTGCGGCTTGAACGGCTCGTAGATTTCCACGAACTCCTTCTTGCGCTGGCGCAGCAGCTTTTTCTTCGGGTCCTTGCGGCCCACTTCGATGAACTGGAAGTCGTTGTTCAGACGTTCAGCCATTTTTCAAAACCTCTTTACCGCAGTTGCCAGCCTCAGGCTGCAAGCTGCAAGACGATCACTTGAGCACGACGGGCCCCGCGCACGGGGCCGTCACTTGCAGCTGTTGTTACTGCGGGTTGGCACGGGTGCTGGACAGCAGTTGCTTCAGGTTGGCTGCCTTCGGCTTGACCAGCCAGAAGCGCCGCACGTAGTCGTCCAGGTTCTCCGAGAGCTCACGCCCCCACTCGCTGCCGGTCTCTTCCACGTACTCGGCAAGGACCCGCGCCAGGTGGCTGCGGTAGGCCTCCATCGCTTCACCACTGATACGCTGGATTTCCACCAGCTCATGGTTGAGCTTGTCAACGAAGGTATTGTCCATGTCGAGCACGTAGGCGAAGCCGCCAGTCATGCCAGAACCGAAGTTGTAACCGGTCTTGCCCAGCACGCAGACAAAGCCGCCGGTCATGTATTCACAGCAGTGATCGCCAGTGCCCTCGACAACAGCGTGGGCGCCGGAGTTACGTACAGCGAAGCGCTCGCCAGCAGTACCTGCGGCGAACAGCTTGCCGCCAGTGGCGCCGTACAGGCAGGTGTTGCCGACGATGGCGCTGTGCTGGGTTTCGAACGGGCTGCCGGCTGGCGGCACGATGGTGACCTTGCCACCGGTCATGCCCTTGCCGACGTAGTCGTTGGCGTCGCCTTCCAGGTGCAGGTTCAGGCCACCAGCGTTCCACACGCCGAAGCTCTGGCCCGCAGTGCCCTTGAAGCGGAAGGTGATCGGTGCCGCGGCCATGCCCTGGTTGCCGTGCAGGCGGGCGATTTCACCCGAGACCCGCGCACCGATCGAGCGGTCGCAGTTGCAGATGTCGAGGCTGAACTCGCCACCGACCTGGTCGCGGATGGCCGGCATGGCCATTTCCACCATCTTCTCGGCCAGCTCGCCCTGGTCGAACGGCGGGTTCTTGTCGACTTCGCAGAACTGCGGCTTGTCAGCCGGGATGTGCGAGCTGCCCAGCAGCGGCGTCAGGTCCAGGTACTGCTGGCGCTCGGTGTCGCCTGGCAGCACGTCGAGCAGGTCGGTACGGCCGATCAGCTCGCCGAGGCTGCGTACGCCCAGCTTGGCCAGCCACTCACGGGTTTCTTCGGCGACGAAGGTGAAGAAGTTGATCACCATGTCGACGGTGCCGATGTAATGGTCCTTGCGCAGCTTGTCGTTCTGGGTGGCCACGCCGGTAGCGCAGTTGTTCAGGTGGCAGATGCGCAGGTACTTGCAGCCCAGTGCGATCATCGGCGCGGTACCGAAGCCGAAGCTTTCGGCGCCGAGGATGGCTGCCTTGATCACGTCCAGGCCAGTCTTCAGGCCGCCGTCGGTCTGTACCCGTACCTTGCCACGCAGGTCGTTGCCGCGCAGGGTCTGGTGGGTCTCGGCCAGGCCCAGCTCCCATGGGGCGCCGGCGTACTTGATCGAGGTCAGCGGCGAAGCACCGGTACCACCGTCGTAGCCGGAGATGGTGATCAGGTCGGCATAGGCCTTGGCCACACCGGCGGCGATGGTGCCGACGCCGGCTTCTGCCACCAGCTTGACCGAAACCAGGGCCTGCGGGTTGACCTGCTTGAGGTCGTAGATCAGCTGGGCCAGGTCTTCGATCGAGTAGATGTCGTGGTGCGGCGGTGGCGAGATCAGGGTCACGCCCGGTACCGCGTAACGCAGCTTGGCGATCAGGCCGTTGACCTTACCGCCTGGCAGCTGGCCGCCTTCACCGGGCTTGGCGCCTTGGGCAACCTTGATCTGCAGCACTTCGGCGTTGACCAGGTACTCCGGGGTCACGCCAAAGCGGCCGGTGGCCACCTGCTTGATCTTCGAGCTCTTGATGGTGCCGTAGCGCGCCGGGTCTTCACCGCCCTCGCCAGAGTTGGAACGCGCGCCCAGGCGGTTCATCGCCTCGGCCAGCGCTTCGTGAGCCTCCGGCGACAGTGCACCCAGCGAAATACCGGCGGAGTCGAAGCGTTTGAGGATCGCCTCCAGCGGCTCGATCTGCTCCAGCGGCAGCGGCTGGTCAGCCACTTTCACCTTCAGCAGGTCGCGGATCATCGACACAGGACGCTGGTCGACCAGCGTGGTGTATTCCTTGAACTTGGCATAGTCGCCCTGCTGCACGGCAGCCTGCAGGGTGTTGACCACATCCGGGTTGTAGGCGTGGTACTCGCCACCGTGAACGAACTTCAACAGGCCGCCTTGCTGGATCGGCTTGCGCGCGCTCCAGGCTTCGGCTGCCAGCAGCTTCTGGTCGCTTTCCAGGTCTGCGAAACGCGCACCCTTGATGCGGCTGGAAACGCCCTTGAAGCTCAGGCCGACCACTTCCTCGGACAGGCCGATGGCTTCGAACAACTGCGCACCACGGTACGAGGCGATGGTGGAGATACCCATCTTCGACAGGATCTTCAGCAGGCCCTTGGAGATGCCCTTGCGGTAGTACTTGAAGACTTCGTCCAGGTCGCCCAGCACTTCGCCGGTACGGATCAGGTCAGCCAGCACTTCATAGGCCAGGTACGGGTAAACGGCCGAGGCACCGAAGCCCAGCAACACGGCGAAGTGGTGCGGGTCGCGGGCGGTGGCGGTTTCCACCAGGATGTTGCTGTCGCAACGCAGGCCCTGTTCGGTCAGGCGGTGGTGCACCGCACCAACGGCCAGCGAGGCGTGCACCGGCAGCTTGCCCGGGGCGATGTAGCGGTCGCTCAGCACCAGCTGGGTCTTGCCAGCGCGCACGGCTTCTTCAGCCTGGTCGGCGATGTTGCGGATGGCCGCTTCCAGGCCGACGCTCTCTTCATAGTTGAGGTCGATCAGCTGGCGGTCGAAACCTTCGCGCTCCAGGTTCATCAGCGAACGCCACTTGGCGGGCGAGATGACCGGCGAGCTGAGGATTACCCGCGAAGCGTGCTCGGGGGATTCCTGGAAGATGTTGCGTTCGGCGCCCAGGCAGATTTCCAGGGACATGACGATCGCTTCGCGCAGCGGGTCGATCGGCGGGTTGGTCACCTGGGCGAACTGCTGGCGGAAGAAGTCGTACGGCGAACGCACGCGCTGCGACAGAACGGCCATCGGCGTGTCGTCACCCATCGAGCCGACTGCTTCCTGGCCCTGCTCGCCGAGCGGGCGCAGGACCTGATCACGCTCTTCGAAGGTGACCTGGAACATCTTCATGTACTGCTTGAGCTGGTCGGCGTCGTAGCTGGCCACGCCCTGGTCATCGGTCAGCGTCGCCTGGATGCGCGTGGCGTGCTGACGCAGCCAGCGCTTGTACGGGTGGCGCGACTTCAGGCGGTTGTCGATGGCGTCGGTGTCGAGGATCTGGCCGGTTTCGGTGTCCACGGCGAAGATCTGGCCTGGGCCAACGCGGCCCTTGGCGATGACGTCCTCGGGCTTGTAGTCCCATACGCCGATTTCCGACGCCAGGGTGATGTAGCCGTTCTTGGTGGTCACCCAGCGCGCCGGGCGCAGGCCGTTACGGTCGAGCAGGCACACCGCATGGCGGCCTTCGGTCATGACGATACCGGCCGGGCCATCCCACGGCTCCATGTGCATGGAGTTGTATTCGTAGAAGGCACGCAGGTCGGCGTCCATGGTCTCGACGTTCTGCCAGGCTGGCGGTACCAGCATGCGCACGCCACGGAACAGGTCGATGCCGCCAGTAACCATCAGTTCCAGCATGTTGTCCATGCTAGAGGAGTCGGAGCCGACGCGGTTGACCAGCGGGCCGAGCTCTTCGAGGTCGGGGATCAGGTCGTTGGCGAATTTGGTGCGACGGGCCATGGCCCAGTTGCGGTTGCCGGTGATGGTGTTGATCTCGCCGTTGTGGGCGAGGAAGCGGAACGGCTGCGCCAGCGGCCATTTCGGCAGGGTGTTGGTGGAGAAGCGCTGGTGGAACACGCAGATCGCGGTTTGCAGGCGCTCGTCACCCAGGTCCGGGTAGAAGGCCGCGAGATCGCGCGGCATCATCAGGCCTTTGTAGATGATGGTCTTGTGCGAGAAGCTGCAGATGTAGTGGTCGGCGTCGTGGGCGTTGGCCACGGACGAACGGCGACGGGCACTGAACAGCTTGATGGCGAATTCCTGGTCGCTCAGGCCTTCACCGCCGATGAACACCTGCTCGATCTGTGGCAGGCGCTCAAGGGCCAGGCGGCCGAGCACGCTGGTATCGATCGGCACTTTGCGCCAGCCGACCAGTTTCAGGCCAGCAGCGAGGATTTCGCGGTCCATGTTGGCGCGGGCAGCTTCCGCTTTGACCGGGTCCTGGTTGAAGAACACCATGCCGACGGCGTACTGCTTGGGCAGCTCGACGGCGAAGTGCTCCTGGGCCACGGCACGCAGGAATTGATCGGGCTTCTGCATGAGCAGACCGCAACCGTCACCGGTCTTGCCGTCGGCGTTGATACCGCCGCGGTGGGTCATGCAGGTCAGTGCCTGCATGGCGGTTTGCAGAAGGTGGTGGCTCGGTTCGCCCGTCATATGGGCGATCAGGCCAAAACCACAGTTGTCCTTGAATTCTTCGGGATGGTACAGACCTGTTTTCATAGACACATTCTCACCAGGTTCACCTCTCAACGGAGGTAAATCTCTTTTTTAACAACCACTTACCATCCACGCCGATCAAACGCCAGCTTTTTTGCGGTGGCCATGGAAAACCATTGTTGCACAGCGACAGCGATGCTCACAAATTTTCATGTCTCACCATTGAAAATTTATGTCGCAATTTTGAATGTTTTTGCGCCATGCGCCGTGATACCGGCTTGGCTCGAGTCTGAAGCGTTTCAGCCATGACTGCAAGTAAGGCTTGTGGCCGGCAGTCTGGGACAGAAAAGCCTGCCGCGTGACAACGCAGCAGGCTAGTCGAAAGTCAGTAATCGCTCAGCAACTGGGCGGCGGGGTGGTGCCGCCCGGAAGGTATCAGCGGGCCGAGGCCAGCTCTTGTTGGACGCTGGCGACGGTACGTGGCCAAGGTTTACCAGCCTGGACCTTCGCTGGCAAGTTCTTGATTGCCGCAACCGCTGCGTCGCGGTTGGCGAAGTTGCCGTAAGTGACTACGTACAGCGGCTTGCCCTGCAGGTTTTTCTTGAAGTAGCGATAGTCGCCACCTTGAGCCTTCACGAACGCCTGAGCCGAAGCCTCGGAGCTGGTACCCAGGATCTGCACCACGTAATTGCCCGGTTTCTGCCCGGCGTACCAGCCGCTGTTGCCGCTGCCACCGGCTGCCGGCTTCTCGACAGGCTTGGCGGCCGGCTTGGCCACGGCGACCTGGGTCGGAGCTGGTGCAGGCTTGGCAGGCGCAACCGGCTTGGCAGGTTGGGTTGCGACAGGTTTTGGCGCAGGCGCAACCGGCTGCGGTTGCGTCTGTACTGGCTGGGCTGGCGCCGCGGCTACTGGCTGGGCAGGTACCGGTGCCGGGCCCGCTGGCACACCTTGCGGCGGCGCGATGGTGGTCACGGTTGGCGGTGGGTTGCCTGGCTGCAGGGCGGTATCACCGGCCGGGCTGCCCTCTTCACCCTCGCCCATGCCCGCGGCCTGGGCCAGTGGCTCGCGCATCACCGGCTGCGACTGGCCAACCAGCGGCAGCGGCATCGGCTGGGACGAACCCGAGAACTCGATAGCGGGATTGCCACCATTGGCCTGGCCCTCGCCTAGCGGCAGCTGGGCCTGGGCGGCCGGCGCTTCGGCAGGCGCCTTGTCACCTTTCTTCGGCATCAACACCGCGGCCGCAACGGCGACCACAACCACAGCGGACAGCGCGAGCACATGTTTTTTAGGCATCTTGAACCCCATGGATGGTCGCTTGGCCGTCGAGCGGCTGGCGATCATGGCTTCGATCAAAGTGTCACGGGCGACCTGGTTGATGTTGCCAGGCCAGCCGTCGGAGTTTTCATGGATATCGACGATCTGTTCACGGCTGAACACCTCGATGCCCCGGCCAGCACCTTCCAGGCGCTGCTCCAGGTACTCGCGGGTTTCTTCTTCACTGTAGGGGGCGAGTTCGATGATGTGGAAGCGTTCTTCCTCGATATTGATCTCGTCCAGCCCGGCAATCAGCGACGGCTCACCGAACAGGAACACGTGCGGGCGCCCTTCCGGTACACCCGCCGCCAATTCCAGCAACGCTTGGAGTGCCGACTCGTCGAGTTGTTCCGCATCGTCCACCAGCAAATACACTTCCTGGCCGGTCAGTGCCAGTTGCACCACCTTGGCCAGGATCGCCTGCATTTCGGCCTCGGCCACATCCAGGTTCTGTGCAACCTGGCCGAGTACGCTGGCGGCATCGCTGGCGCCACGGGCGGACACCACCACACTCTGCACCGCCTGCTTGTTGGTACTGGCCACCAGGGCCTGGCGCAGCAGGGTCTTGCCACTGCCCAGCGGGCCGGTGACAACCAGCATCAGCTGGCTGTAGCGCGCCAGGTGATGCAGCTGGCCGAGCACGGGCTTGCGCTGGGCCGGGAAGAACTTGAAGCCGGGCACACGGGGCGCGAACGGATCATGGCTCAACTGGTAATGGTCGAGAAAGGCCTCATCGGCATGCAAACTGGTCATTGCGCTGTCACAACCTCAAAGCTGGGCCACGATCGCGCGGTAATCCGCCGACAACGTGGCCTGTAGAATCTCTTTCGGATAGTCGTCGGTCACCACGGCCTCGCCCATCTGGCGCAGCAGCACCAGACGCAGGCGGCCGTCGAGCACTTTCTTGTCGACCGCCATGTGCTCCATGAAATGCGCCGGGGTCATCTCCTGTGGTGGCACCACCGGCAAGCCTGCGTCCTGCAACAGGCGGATTCCGCGATCGCGCTCGGCCTGGTCGATCCAGCCAAGGCGCATGGACATCTCCAGAGCCATCACCGTGCCCGCCGCCACGGCTTCGCCGTGCAGCCACACGCCGTAACCCATGTGGGTCTCGATAGCATGCCCGAAGGTGTGCCCCAGGTTCAGCGTGGCGCGCACGCCAGACTCGCGCTCGTCGGCACCCACCACCGCGGCCTTGGCCGCGCAGGAGCGGCGGATGGCTTCGGTCAGCGCCACCGGGTCGAGGGCACGCAGTGCCTGCATATTGTCCTCGAGCCAGGCGAGGAACGGTTTGTCGCAGATCAGGCCGTACTTGATCACTTCGGCCAGGCCTGCGGACAGCTCGCGCGACGGCAGGGTCTTGAGGCTGGTGGTGTCGATCAGCACCGCATTGGGCTGGTAGAAGGCACCGACCATGTTCTTGCCCAACGGGTGGTTGATGCCGGTCTTGCCGCCGACCGAGGAGTCGACCTGGGACAGCAAAGTGGTCGGCACCTGGATGAAGTCGACGCCGCGCTGGTAGCAGGCGGCAGCGAAGCCGGCCATGTCACCGATCACCCCGCCGCCCAGGGCAACCACGGTGGTGCGGCGGTCGTGCCGTGCAGTCAGCAGGCCATCGAAGATCAGCTGCAGGGTTTCCCAGTTCTTGTGGGCTTCGCCATCGGGCAATACCACCGGCAGCACCGAATAGGCCCCCAGGGTCTTGCTCAGGCGTTCGAGATACAGGGGCGCGACGGTCTCGTTGGAAACAATGGCAACCTGCCGCCCGGCAATGTGCGGCGCCAGCAGCTCTGGCTGGTCCAGCAGGCCTTCGCCAATGTAGATCGGGTAGCTACGCTCGCCCAGGTCGACCTTTAGTGTCTGCATGTATCCCCACAATGTACTTGTGCGCGGCGCCGCTCGGGCACCTACGCGGTTACGTTGAACCTCGCCTCGGCGCTGGTGGCCGAGAATAGTCCCGGGCTAACGGGGCGGCAACTGCTGCAAGCGCTCGAGAATATCGATCACCACCATGCGTGGCGGCCGCTCGTCGGTTTCTACCACCAGGTCGGCGATCTCGCGGTAGAGCGGGTCGCGGGCTTCCAGCAGGGCGCGCAAGGTCGCCTCGGGATTGGCGGTGCGCAACAGGGGGCGATTGCGATCACGCGCGGTGCGACCAACTTGCTGTTCGACCGAAGCATGCAGATAGATCACCCGGCCACCCTGGTGCAGGGCCTTGCGGTTGGCTTCGCGCATTACCGCGCCACCGCCGGTCGCCAGGACCACGCCATCGAGTGCGCACAGCTCGGCGATCATCGCCTGCTCGCGGTCACGGAAACCCGGCTCGCCTTCCTTGTCGAAAATCCACGGGATGTTGGCGCCGCATCGCAGTTCGATTTCCTTGTCGGAATCCTTGAACAGCAGGCGCAGCTCTTTGGCCAATAGGCGTCCGATGGTGCTTTTACCAGCACCCATGGGCCCCACAAGTATCAAATTTCGCACAGAATCAACGACTCACAGCAATCGCCTGGTCACTCATGATACGCGGAGTCAGGAAGACCAGCAGCTCGGATTTTTTCTCTTGTAATGCATCGCGTCGAAACAGCCGCCCAACATACGGCAGATCGCCGAAAAATGGCACCTTGTCGACCACATTGTTTTGCGAAGTCGAGTACACGCCACCGATCACGATCGTTTCTCCGTCCGTCACGCGAACCTTGGCATTGACCTCGTTCTTGCGGATCGGCGGTACGTTGTTCAGGGCATTGACGTAATCCGGCTCGTCCTTGGTCACCCTGACGGTCATGATCACCTTGTTGTCCGGGGTGATCTGCGGAGTCACTTCCAGCGACAACGAGGCTTCGCGGAACGCTACCGAGGTGGCGCCGCTCTTGCTGGTTTCCTGGTACGGCACCTCGGTGCCTTTGAGGATCCTGGCCGTTTCCTTGTCGGCCGTGACCACCTTGGGCTGCGAGATGATTTCGCCGTTGCCGCTCTTTTCCATGGCACTGAGTTCCAGGTCGAGCAGCACATCGCCACGCAACAGGCCCAGGCCGATGCTGCCACCCACCCGCTCCACCCCGAGATCGACGAACAGATCCTTGCCCGGGCGCGGGCTCTCGACATACAGCGGCCCACCCCAGCGCACCCCCAGGCTTTTCTCGTAATCGACGTTGGCCTCGACGATACGTGCCTCGATCGCCACCTGACGCACCGGCACATCCAGCTGCGCCACCAGTTGCCTCAGCTCGGCAAGGCGGTCTGCCGGCTGGTGCACCACCAGCGTATTGGTGCGCTCATCGACACTGAGGCTGCCCCGACCTGTGAGGATGCCGTCATCCGCCAGGCTCGCCAGCAGCAGCTCTGCCAGCTCGGCGGCCTTGGCGTGATGAATGGGCAACAGCTCCCGACGCAACGGCTGCAACTGTGCATCCAGCGCCTGGCCCACATGGGCATCGACAGACTGCGCGGCAAACTCCGCCGCGGGCGCCACCAGCAGCACATTGCCCGCTTGTCGCCGGGCCAAGCCCTTGCTGCGCAGCACCAGATCCAGCGCCTGGTCCCATGGAACATCCTCAAGGCGCAAGGTGACGCTACCCTGCACGGCATCGCTGGCAACCAGGTTGACACCGGCATAGTCAGCCAGCACCTGCAGCACCGAGCGCACTTCCACATCCTGGAAGTTCAGCGACAGTGGTTCACCCTGATAAGGCATTGCCGACGCCAGCGGGAACGGCAGCAGGGCTGCCAGCATCCATTTCATCAATCTTTTCATCGTCATCCGGGGCCTCCTTGCCCAGGTGCTTTGCCAGCGTGATGAACGCCGTGCGTTCATGCCACCCCCCTGCCATGAACAGCCGTTCGCGTACTTCGACCTGGGATTGATAAACTCTCGCCACCACCCCCTGGTCACGCCCGACCCGGTCCCCTGGGCGTACGCGATAGAGCCTGCCCGCCGCCATCAGCAGTGCTTCGTGTTCCGCTCCACGTGACAGGCTGCCGACCATCTCCAGTTGCGCCAAAGGCACGCCGGCCAACCCGTCGCCCGCCAAGCGCGTCGCTCCAGGCGCAAACGGGTCGACTGCGGGCACTGCCGTCCCGCTCCTGGCAGGCATGCGCGCAAGCATCGCAGGCTGCGACACAGGCGCCAGCGCCTGATAGGCATCAACCCGCAACTGCAGGCGCAGCAGCCCAGGCTTGCCATCTGCTGGAGCCAGTTGCAGGTCACCGCTGCGCAACACACGCGCCTGGCCCAACCAGTCACCCAGCCACTGGCGCAATGCCGCGTATCGCCCCACCACCTGTAGCTCCAGCGGCACCTTGCGGAAACCGGCCAGCTGTTCGTCTTCATGGACGTCGAAGCGTTCGATCAGCAAGCCATGCGCATGCCCCGAAGCCGCCAGGCGCTCGAGCAGGTCACTCATGCCCTCACCGGCCGCCAGGTGCCAGTGCGCCTCGCGCAAGCGTTGCTCGGCGATGGTTACCGACGCGTGGAGTTGCTCCAACTCGGCCAGCTGCACCGCGCCGGCTGAATGCTGTTCGTGCAACTCGGCGTGCCGGGCCTCCTCCTGCGCCTGCTGTTGCAGCGCTGCAGGCAGACGTATGGCGCAGCCCAGGCCGAACAACGCCAAGGCCACCAGCAATGGCGCCAGCTGCCTGAAGCGGCTGGAGCGCTCGGCCATGGCCAGCCAGCCGAGCACCTGTGCAGCATTCACGACCAGGACGCCGAAACGCGCGCCCCCAGCAGGAATTCATCGCCGCCTGGCAGGCTCCTGATGCGCTTGATCTCCAGACCAACCAGCGCACTCGAGCGGCTCAGGTCACGCATGAACTGCGCGACCACGGCACCTGACTTGGCCAGCCCGGTCATCTGCAAATTGCCATCTTTCAGGCTGAGGTCGAGCAGTTGCACACCCACCGGCAACGCCCGCTCGAGGTCAGCGAACACCCCGGCCAGCACATCCTGATGGGCGCGCAGTGCTTCCAGCGCCGCCGCGCGTGCCAGCAGCGCCTCATGCTGCGCATGCACATCGGCCAGCGGCTGCAACTGCTCGCCCAACGCCTCAAGGGCTGCCTGGTGCCGGGTATTGGCCAGCGCCTGCTGCTCCCCGCGCTGGCGGGCCAGCTGGTCGACCAACATCACGCCACACAGGGCCAGTAGAGCGCCGGCGACCAGTTGCCTGCGGAAAGACTGCAACGCGGCTTGGCGCTGCCGTTCGCGCCAGGGCAGAAGGTTCAGCCGCATCATCGACGCAATCCTCCGAGAGCCAGGGCGCAAGCCAGAATCATCGCACCATCGACGCGTTCCAGGCGCGCCAGGTCAGGCACCAGGCGACACGGAAGGTTCAGCTGGGAGCCGAGGCTTTGCAACTGGCCCGCTTCGACCGGAGAACAGCTGGCAATCAACAGGCATTCCGGCAAAGGCTCACCGGCGAGCAAGGCCAGCAGGCGCTCTGGCAGCGCACCGGTTATCGTCGACAGCCCCAGGCTCAGCTCACGCCGTTGCTGAGGCTGCCCCGAATGCCAGCCATAAAGGATGGTGCTGTGCGCCTCGATACGCAGCAACGCCGAGCTCTGGTGCCGGCCCTGCGGCAGCATGCGCCCCAAGGCAATGCAGTCGACCTTCACGGCCTCCAGTTGCAGCCCTGCCTCCTCGACGATGCCTTCAAGTGGCGCCAGTGCGCTCTGCCGACATGCCGCCACCATCACCTCGGCGCAGCCTGGCTGGACGCGAGAACCGCCCAGGACCTGAAAATCCAGGGCCAGGTCTTCCAGCGGAAATGGAAACAGCCGTTCGGCGTCAGCCAGCAGCTGCGCCTCCACTTCTGCACCGCCCTGTTCCACTGGCAGGTGGCACAGCTTGCAGATCACCTGGTTACCCGGCAGTGCCAGCGCGACCCGGCGCTGTCTGAGGCCGCTGCGCCTGTAGGCGCGCCTCAAGGCAGCCGCAACGGCGCCAGGCTCTGCCGCCCAATCACTGCCAGCCAATGATTCGAACGGCTCTTGTACCGAGGCAAGCACCCGGCAGCGCCGGTTACGCCGCTGCAGTTGCACAATCCGAACGGAGTCAGGGGCAATTTCCACCCCCACGAGTGAACCGGCATCCTTGCCGAAGCGTCCTAGCATCGTGGCATCCTTGTTGTCTGTCGCCGCCATCTTTCGCGGCTACCTGCCCCAACCCCGCGTCAGCACTAGGCCGCGCCTGCCCGTCGAGGCGACGGGCAGCCTGGCCGGTAACCCGGAGAGGCGAAAAAATGCTTATAATGCCCAGCGTTGTGCGACACGTGTAACGTGTCTCCCGTCCCAAGCTGTAGGGTCAGCTTGAGAGATTCCCAAAGGAATCAAATACTTGGGTATCCATCCCCTTGAACCAAAACCCGCCCAGAGGTCCCTCGCCTTAA